>JANJTH010000808.1 GCA_024711205.1 Planctomycetota bacterium
TTAGCCCGCTTCCGACCTTGGGGCCCCCCTGTGCTACTACCCCCCGCGGGGGGCCCCACGCGCCGCTCCGGGGCGCGCGCCCGCGCGGGGGCCGCGGGGGACGCTTGGCCCCGTGGCAGCTGGTGCCCCGGCCGGCCTTGAGCAGCGCCAGCGAGCTGCGCGAGCAGAGCTGCGGGTAGTCGCCCAGGACGTCGGTGAACTCGGCGCCCTTGTCCACGCGGTCGATCATGGCGTCGTAGGCCGGCAGGCAGCTCGAGTCCCTGCAGGAGGCGCGCAGGTTCCGGAGCGACGGCAGGAGCGGCCGACCGAGGCGCAGCACCACGGCCAGGTTGTTGATGAAGCGGACCTCCTCGGTCACGGCCCCTCCTCCTGCACGTCGCGCGCGCCAGCGACCCCGCCGCCGGCCGCATTGTGGAGGCTCGCTCCCCCGAAGGCAACGCGGCCCGCGAAACTCCGGCGGCGCGCCCCCGAAACGACGAACGGCGCGTCACCCCGCCCGGGGAGACGCGCCGCTCGTGGGCTCGGGCGACCCCGAACCTCGCGTGAGCCTCGAGGGGAGCCCGTGGGGGCCCCCCTCGACCCCGTCACTTGCTGACGACGGTGATCTTGCGCGGGAGGGCCTCCTTGGCCTTCGCGACGCGGATCGTGAGCAGGCCGTCGTGCATCTCGGCGACGACGCCGTCGTTGGCGACCGGGGTCGTGAAGCGGAAGGTCCGCTCGAACTTGCCGTAGCCGCGCTCGTCGCGCAGCCAGGTCGCGCCGTCCGCGAGGACCTCGCGGAGCTTCTCGCCCTTGATCGTCAGCTCGTCGCGCTCGAGCGTGATCTCGAGCGAGTCGACCGTGACGCCCGGGAGCTCGGCGCGGATCACGTAGGCGTCGGCCGCCTCGAAGATGCTCACGAACGGCTGGAAGCCGCCCTCGGTCGGGGTCTCGTTGCCGAAGAACGGCTTGCGGGCCGACTGCGCGAAGGCCTTGGCGTTGACGAACACGGGACGCTCGGTCAGGAACATCATGGGTCTCTCCTCGAAGCGCGTTGCGACGCGACGGAGGTCGCTCGAAGCAACCGCGGTGCCGCGGAAACCTACTCGGGCGGTGGTTGCGTGGCAAGGATTTTCGTCCAGCCCCCGGCGGGTGCGCGGGCGTCAGCCTGGCAGTCCGACCTGCCATTCCGGCCGCCGGACCCCCGCCCCCCCCCGCCCGGGTCCCGATCGTGCGCTCGCGCGGAGGGCCCTCGGGCCCGCCCGGGAAATCCGCTAAGCTCCCGGGTGTCCGGAGGGCCCATGCGCCCGGAGCGCCCGCTCGTCCCCCGCCGCCTCGCCGCGGTCCTCGCCTCGATCCTCGCCCTCGCCGGCGCCGTCGGCGCGCAGGACGACGCGACGATCTTCTCCGAGGGCCGCCCGCCGATCGTCGAGACGCTCGGCGAGGGCCGGTTCGTGAAGCTGACCGGCGTGGCCGAGCCGGGCAAGATCGTGTGGTTCAACTTCGCGCTCGCGCGCGAGATGGGCCTCCGGCTCCCGCCGGGCGACGCGCTCACGCCCGAGCTCGAGCGCGCGCTCGTGCGCCACCTCTCGTGGCGCCTGCTCAAGCCGGGCGAGGCCGCGGGCGGGCGGCCCACCGTAGAGATGTACGCGGACCGCTACGGCGGCTGGGGCATGGGGCACAACCGCGGGGCCGGGCGCGCGGCCTTCTTCGGCGGGCACAACCTGAACATCAAGGGCGTCGGCGTCACGCCGCTCGTGAGCGGCGCCACGCACTACAGCCACCGCCACGGCGGCGCGCCGCTCCGCGAGGGCCTGCTCGAGGCGCTGTGGGGCGAGGTCGGGCGGAACCTGTTCACGCACGGCTCGACGCGGATCCTGGCCGTCGTCGACAACGGCGACCACACGACCTGGGAGGACGGCGGGCGCGAGCGCCGGGCCCTGATCGTGCGCGCGGGCCACCAGCTCCGCCCCGCGCACCTCTACGCGGAGGGCTTCTCGCGCGCGCAGGACCTCGAGACGCTCCTGCGCATGCTCGAGGCGACGGGGACGCTCGTGCGCGCCAACCGCGGCGGCGCCGAGGTCGTCGACCTGCGCGCCTCGCTCGAGCGCGTGGCCGAGCGCCACGCGACGACCGCGGCCGAGCTGTACCGGCACCGGATCCTCCACGGCGGCCTCTCGCCGGGGAACAAGGCGTTCGACGGGGGCATGCTCGACCTGGGCACGATCACGAGCCAGCCGCGCACGGCCCCCGTGCACGTGCTCGACTACACGGACCACACCGGGCGCGTGCGGGCGGACCTCCGGTTCGACACCGAGAACGAGTGGCGCGTCCGCGACCTCAAGCACTTCGCCGAGATCGCCGCGGCCGCGCGCGGGCGCCCCGGGTTCGCGTTCGAGGCCTTCGACGTGGGCGCCCACTACGAGCGGGCCTGGCGGGCCGCGCTCGAGCGGCAGCTCCTGCGCGCGACGGGGCTGCGCGGCGAGGTCGCCGAGGCCGTGCGCGCCGGCGAGCCCGCGCTCGCGCGCGAGTACACGGAGACGCTCCGCAAGCTCGGCGCGCTCACGAACGACGTCGACATGAACATCGAGCGCGGCCCGGTCGCGCGCGGGAGCGTCGTCGACGTGTTCGGCGCGCTGGGCGCGCTCGGCGGGCCCGGGGCGCGCGGCGAGGTCACGCCGGCCCGCGTGCTCGAGGCGCTCGCGATCGACGCCGACACGCCCGCCCGGCGCGCCGAGGCCGAGGCGCTCGCGCGCAAGCTCGCGGGGCTCCACGCGCGCGTGCTCGAGGCCGCGTGGACGCACGGGGCGAGCCACTACGAGGGGCGGGCCGACTTCGAGCGCTCGGTCGGCGAGCGCGCCGCGCTCGAGAACCGGCCGCTCACGGAGCTCTCGCGCAGCGGGCTGCTCGCGGGGCTCAACGAGCTGATCGCCGCCTACGAGGCCACGGGCGACCCGACCCGCCTGCGCGCCGAGCTCGACCGCATGATCGAGACCTCGGCGCTCGACCTCGAGGGCGCGCTGCGCGCGGGCGCGCGCGTGCTCCCGGACGGCTCGGTCGTCACGGGCGAGCGGCGCGTCGCCGGGCTCACCTACGCGGTGCGCTCGACCGCAGGCGGCGAGCGGCTCGTGCGGGTCGAGCTCCCGCTCGAGGCCGTGGGCGCGGGCGCGGAGCTGCGCTACCGGCTCGTCGCGCACGGCGGCGGCGAGCTCTCGGCCGAGGGCGTGCGCGGGGTCGACTACCGCTACACGACCGACGGGTGGGGGTCCCACCGCGAGGTCCGCGGCGTCCTCGGGGCCGGGCTCGACGGGCGGCCGGCGCTCGTGTTCGAGGCGCCCGTCGCGCGCGGGGCCACGGGCGCGCTCGAGGGCGTGTTCCGCGTCGGCGAGGGCGGGTGGTGGCTCAAGGACGGCGGGCGCAACTTCACGGGCTACCGGTTCGTCGCGCCGAGCGCGGGCGAGCTGGCCCGCGTCGAGGCCCGCGTCGTCCACGGCGAGGGCTTCGGGCCGCGCGCGGCGCGCGGCCCGCTCGGGCCGGCCCCGCCCAGCCCGCTCGACCCGGGCGAGCTCGGGCGGCACTTCGAGCGCGTGCGCGCGGCGGCGGCGGCGCGCGGC
>JANJTH010000837.1 GCA_024711205.1 Planctomycetota bacterium
CGCGCGTCGCTCAGGGCGGCCCCGCCGGGGGTGGCTCGCCGTCGGTCGGGGCCGCGCGGCGCCGCCGTCGCCAGCGGGCGAGCATCACGAGCGCGACCGCGGCGATGACCACGGTCACGACCTGCGCGTAGGTCGCGAAGATCGCCTCGAGCCGGGCCCAGTTCCGCCCGACGGACCACGCCACGAGCAAGATGAGCGCGTTCCAGAGGGCGGCCGAGACGCCGCCCCACACGAGCACGGGGACGAGCGGCATGCGGGCCATGCCGGCCGCGACGAACACGAACGCCCGCAGCGCGGGCAGGAACCGGTTGACGACCAGGTAGGCGACGCCGTGCCGGAGGAACCCCGCCTGGATCGTGGCGATCGCCGCGCGCACGGCCGGCCGCTCGAAGTAGGGCGAGCCTGGCCGCCCCGCGAGCCAGCGGCCGGCGCCGTAGGCGAGGAGCGCCCCGAGGAGCGAGCCCGCGTTCACGGCGAGGAACACGGCCCACGGGGCCTTGCCCGCGGTCATCGCGAGGAAGGCCCCGAAGAGCGTGACGGTGTCCCCGGGCAGGAAGGGCAGCGCGTACTCGACGCCCCCCGCGGCCGCGAGCACGACGTAGGGCAGCGGGCCCTCCGTCTCGCGGAGCCACGCGAGCAGCCCGTCGATCACGACGGCGACCTCGCCCCGCGGCGCGCGAGCAGCGCGCGCGCCGTGAGCCCCGCGGCGAGGAGGACGCCCAGCGCGCTCGCGGCGGCCCCGGCCACCGCGCCGGGCGTGCGATGCTCGAGCACGACCCGCCGCGCGCCCGCGGGGAGGACGACGGCCCGGTAGACCCCGTCCGCGGGCAGGACCGGCGCGGGCGCGTCGTCGACGCGCGCCGACCACCCGGGCCCCCAGCCGTCGCGGACGACGAGCACCCCGGCCGGCCCGGGCTCGACCTCGAGCGCGAGCCGGTCGCCCGTGTCCTCGAGCAGCCGCGCGGGCCGCGGCCCCGTCGCCCCCACCGGCGCGGGCGACGCCCCGCCGCGGAGCGCCCGGGGGAGCGTCCCCTCGACGAGCGCGACGCGACGCGGGTCGTGGGCCGGGTCGGCCAGGGCCCGCCCGGCCCCGGCGGCGTCGGTGACCTCCTGCGCGCGGGCGTAGACGGCGGCCCACGGGAGCGGGTCGCGCAGTCGAACGAGGCGCCACAGCGAGACCCCGCCCGCGATCAGTTCCCCCGCCTCGCCGACCTTCCGGGCCTCGTCCGCGGTCGTGACGAGGAGCTGGCAGCCGTAGCGGATCATGACCTCGGCGTCGGGCAGCGGCGCCGCGTCGAGGGGCTCGGCGACCTCGACGAGGCGCCGTGAGGTGAACCCCGCGAAGGCGTTCAAGCTGCGGACGCCGTCCGGCGCCAGGACGTTGGGGAGGAGCGACGTCCGCCCTGGCGCGCCGCCCACCCCCACCGGCCAGGGCGGGGAGGCCTCGCCCGAGCGCTCGCGCGCCGCCCTCGTGGGGTAGAGCCGGACGGGCTCGCCCCGGCGCGCCTGCTCGGCGACCACCGCACGTGCGAGCTCTCCGCGCGCCGCGAGCCGCTCGCCCGGCACCCACGGGAGCATGGCGCGCCCGACGACGACCAGCTCGAGCGCGAGGACGAGCGCGAGCGCGCGCGAGCCAGGCCGCCGCTCGACGGACCGCCCCCGGAGCGTGAGCGCGGCGACGGCGGCGACCCCCGCGCCAGCGGCCCCGAAGGCCCGCTCGCCGAGCGCCGCCAGACCCTCCGGCGTGCCCCCGTGCGCCCCGCCCAGATGGGTGGCCCAGGTCGCCAGCGCGGCGACGCCCCCGGTCAAGGCCCAGGCGATCCGGCGCCAGGCCCGCGCCGTGGCCGCCTGGAAGCCGACCCCCGCGATGAGTGCCAGGCACAGCGCCGTGATGGCGAACGCCTTGGCGGGGTAGCGCACGGAGTAGGCGGCATCCGTCAGGGCGGCGGCCAACCGGTAGAGCGGCCCCCAGCGCCCGAGCGCCCAGGCCAGCGTGACGAGCGTGAGGACGAGCGCCCCCCGCGCCAGCCGGTCGCGCCGGACCCCACCGAGGCCGAGCGCGAGCGCTGCGGCGCCCACGACGCCGAGGTGCGTCGAGACGTACCACGGGCGCCCCGTCGCCTCGTCGCCCCAGTCGAGGACGAGCCCCCCTCCGCCGAACGTGCCCGGAACGACGGCGCCCAGGAGCTCGGCCGGGTGGAGGGACCAACGCATGGCCAGGGCGGGGTCGAGCCCGCCCTGGCGCGTCGTGTCGCCGAAGGCGAGAACGGAGGGGACGAGCAGGCCGCCGGCGAGCAGCCCGGCGAGGGCCGCCGCCGCCGCCGTCGCGACGAGGCCCGTCCCGAGCCGGCCCCGCCCGGTCCCCCACGGGAGCGCTGCGATCACGGGGCCCGCGAAGACGGTCAGCTCGGCCGCGCCGCAGAGGAACATGAGCGCGAACGCAGCGGACGACAGCGCGACCCAGCCGCCGGCGGACGGACGCCGGAGCGGGTCGTCGCGCGCGGGCGACTTCGGGGCCATGGTCGCCGCGCGGACGATGCCGAGCGCGGCCCAGGGGAGCCAGGCCGCCCCCCCGAAGTAGGGCGGCGCGTTGACGTTCGAGAGGAAGGTCCCGCCCGCGCCGTAGATGAGCCCCACGACGAGCGCGGGGAGGGGGCGCAGCGCGAGCGCGCGCGCGAGCGCGCGCGCGCCGAGGCCCCCCGCGAGGATGTGCAGGAACAGCTCGACCCCGAGCCCCGCCGTCGGCGGGACCCAGCGCAGGCAGGCGTGCAGCGGGTAGGCGTAGCCCATGGACGGGTCGGCGAGCACGGGCCAGCCGATCCCGACGCCCACGTTCCAGCCCGGGGCGTCGAGCGCGCGCCACCACGTGGCGAGCTGCTCCATGAGCGGGTAGGTGCAGCACCACACGTCGGCGCCCACGAGCGCGCGCCCGTCGAGCACGGGCGCCGCGAGGGCCGCCGCGACCGCCGCGAGGACGAGGGCTGCGCGGAGCAGGTGCGCGCGTTCGGCATGGCCCCCGGCCTCCGCCGGCCGCGCCTCGCGCCGCACCTGCTCCGCGCTCACAGCGTGAACGTGAAGTCGTCGACGAGCGCGCCGGGCAGGCGCGCGCTCGAGGTCGAGCGGCCCCCGTAGGTGTTCGCGTCGAGGATCAGCTCGCGCTCGGCCGTCAGGGCGACCAGGTTGTCCCCGAGCATCCGGTAGACGGTCTCGTCGAACCGCATCACGTCGAGCGGGGCCACGACCTCGCCGCCCTCGACCCAGAACGTCGCGAACCGGGTCATGCCCGTCGTCCGGCAGGCGCTCCGGTCGCTGTAGTTCAGGTACCAGAGGTTCCCGACCCAGATCCCGCGGTCGAGCCGCGCGAGGGCCTCGGCCTGCGGGAGGTCGCCCGCCGCGAGGTCGAGCGACTCGGGGGCCTCGCCCGCGGACGCGCCGTTCGTCGCGACGCCGTACTCCTGCGCGGACCGCGGGGACACGAGGCACTCGGCGTAGCCGCCGGCGCGCAGGAGCGGGACCGCGTCGGGGCGGAGGAAGCCCTGCTCCTGGAAGTTCGGGGCGACGCCGCCGGCCGTGTGCTCGACGAGCGTCACGCGCGGGTCGAGGCGCGCCTCGCCCTCGACGAGCTTGAGGAACGGCGTCTGCTTCGTCCGGTGCGCCTTGAGCCCGAACCCGTCCCAGCACAGGATCGACACGACCTCGTGCACGGCCGCGGGCGCGAGGAACACCCGGTAGCGCCCGGGCGCGATCGTGCGCGCGGGCCGCGCGACGGCGCGGAGCTGCTCGCCCGCCCAGTCGACCTTCCGGCGGAAGGCGGCCTCGTCCCAGGTGAAGCCCGCGTAGCCCGCCTTCACGGCCTTGTCGGCCCGGTGGTAGAAGCTCCAGTCCAGGTTGAAGCTCCGCGTCGAGTACCAGTTCCGCTGGCCGAGCGAGCTCGCGAAGCCCGCGTGGATCGCGCCCGAGGCCCAGATCCCGACCAGGTCCCGCCCCTGCGCGGCCGCCTGCACCGCGGCGACCGCCGCCGCGCCCTCCGGCAGGGCGCCGGCGTCCGTCCGCTCGCTCGAGCGCGGCTCCGTCGCGTAGAGGAAGTAGGGGTCCTCGGGGAGGTGCCCGAGGGCCTCGCGCAGGTCGCGCACGAGGCGCGCGAGGCGCGGGCGATCGACCTCGAGGTCGCCGGCGAGCGTGAGCGTCCCCGAGGCGTGCCGGCGCCCCCGCGCGAGGTCGAGCGTGAGCGTCCGCTGCGTCACGGCGCCGGCCTGCCGGACCTCGCCGCGGTTGAAGCGCACGAAGTCGGAGTCCTCGCCCGAGAACGAGGCCAGGTAGACCTCGTCCCCCTCGAGCAGGCCGTCGAGCGCGCGCGCGAGCGCCTCGAAGCCCTCGCGCGCGGCCGCCTGGCCGGTGACGTCCACGCCGGCGTCGAGCCCGCTCACGACGCCCCCCCGAACACCTCGACGCCCGCGAACAGGCAGGCCGGCGTCGCGTGACCGACGCGGATGACCTGGTTCGGCTCGCCCTTGCCGCAGTTCGGCACGCCGTGGACCTGGAACGTCGACCCGTCGCCGACCCCGGTCAGGTTTCGCCAGAACGTCGCCGAGACGCCCCGGTAGTTCGGCTTCTTGACCACGCCCTTGAGCTCGCCCCCCTCGATCACGCGCCCGTACTCGCAGCCGAACTGGAACTTGTTGCGGCTGTCGTCGATCGACCACGAGCAGTTCGTCTCCATGTAGACGCCGCGCTCGACGCGCCCGACGAGCGCGGCCAGGCTCGAGTCGCCCGGCTCGAGGTTCAGGTTCGCCATGCGGTCGATCGGCGGGCGGTTCCAGCTCGTGGCCCGCGCGTTCGCGACGCCCGCCACGCCGGCGCGCGCCTGCGAGGTCGCGCCGCCGAGCGGCCGGAGCAGCACGCCGCCGCGGATCACGTACTCGCGCGTGGCCGGCGTCCCCTCGTCGTCGAAGGCGTAGCTGCCCAGCTCCTCGGCCCGCGTCGGGTCGAACGTGACGTCGAGGAGGGGCGACCCGTACTGATAGCTCCCGAACATGTCGAGCGTGACGAAGCTCGTGCCGGCGTAGTTGCGCTCGTCGCCGAGGATCCGGTCGAGTTCGAGCGGATGCCCGATCGACTCGTGGATCTGGAGGATCATCTGGTCGGGCGCGAGCAGGAGGTCCATCGTGCCCGTCGGGCAGTCGGGCGCCGCGAGCAGCTCGAGGGCCTCGCGGGCGAGCCGCGCCGGCGCCGCCTGGAAGCCCGTGTCCTCGAGGACCTCGAGCCCGCCGAGCCGTCCCCAGGCCCCCCCGCCGAACGTGCGCCGCACGGTCTCGGCGCCCTCGTTCGCGGTCGCCGCGAGCTGCGGGATCAGCGCCCGTCGGCGCTGGCGCACGCGCCCGCCGTCCGAGGTGAGCAGCAGCGTGTCCGTGTCGATCCCGACGAGCCCGGCCCAGCGGTCGACGATCCGCGGGTCGGCGGCGAGCCCCTCGCACGCCGCGCGCAGCAGGTCCACCTTGGCCGGGAGCGGGAGCGACTCCCAGGGCGTCTTCACGGGCGACTCGTGCTCGGCGCGGGCCGACGAGCGCGGGACGCGCGCGAAGTCGACGACGCCGCGCCCCGCGGTCGCCTCGGCCCAGCCCTTCGCGCGCGCGAAGGCGCGCCGCAGCCCCGCCTCGGTCAGGTCGCTCGTCGCCGCGTAGCCCTGCCCGCCACCGGCGAGCACGGTCACCATGACGCCCGCGTCGTCGCTCCGCGCGACCGGCTCGAGCACGCCCTGGCGCACGGCCACCCGCTCGGCGCGTTCGGCCAGGTAGCGCAGCGACGTCGCCTCGACGCCCGCGGGCGCCGTCCGGCGGTAGAGGTCCTCGATCTCGTCGAGCATGGGGCCCTCCCGGCGCGACGGCCAGGCCGCGCGCGGCCGCCGAGGCTATCACGCCTCCTCGCTCCTCCCGGCCCGATCTCCCAGGGCCCTCGCCCTTCCTCCCTTGCCCTTGCCCTTGCCCTCCCTCTTCTCTTGCCCTCCCCCCTCTTCTCCCCTCCCCGCCCCTACCCGGCCCCCTCCCGCATCGCCCACACCTCGCGCACCAGGTCCGCCAGCGCCTCGCCCGCGAGCAGCCCCCCCAGCCGGTGGCCGTCGTCCACCTCGCGCAGGCGCACGAGCCCCGGCGTCCCGGTCCTCGCGAGCCGCCGGCTGCCCTCGATCGGCACCACGTCGTCCCGCGTCCCGTGCACGAGCAGCACCGGCGCGCCGTCGGGCAGCGCCGCCTCGTCGCGCACGCGGAAGATCGCCTGCGCGAGGAGGAGCGTGGGCCCCCGCCACACGCCGCCCTCCAGCAGCAGCACCGCGAGGGCCCCGCCGAACGACGACCCGACCACGACGTCCGGGTGGAAGTCGCGCACGGCCTCCGCCTGCTGCGCGAGGCAGGCCGGGAAGTCGCCCGTGTCCATGGCCGGGGTCAGCGCGTCGAACCGCGCCGCCAGGTAGCGGGCCTTGTCGCCCTGCGGGCTCGACTCGAGCCCGTGGATGAACAGCACCCTCGGCCGGCCGGCGCCGGGCCCCGCGGCCGCGCGCACGCGCGGCCTACGGCCCGCCCATGAGGACGTCCATGAGCTTCGCCTTGACCTCGTCCACGGGGAGGCCCACGGCGGCGGCGATCTCGAGCACGCGGCGCTGCTCCTCGTGGTCGAGGCAGCCGTCGGCGGCGACGACCGCGACCATCGCGTCGAGGAGCAGGCGCTGCTCGGTCGCGTTCTGGCCCAGGTCGAGCCGCTCGCCGGCCAGGCCCTCGGCCTCGAGCCCGGCCGCCTCCTCCGGCGTGAGCGCCCACTCGGCCTTGCGCGCGTCGAGCACCGCGCGCTCCTTCGCGTCGATCACGCCGTCGCAGCCCGCCAGGTGGCACAGGACGCGGTAGACGCGCCGGCGCCCGGCCTGCGTGACCTCGCCCTGGAGGCGGGCCGTGTCGGGGACGACCGACGGGCGCGCGGCGCGCTCGAGCGAGGCGACGACCCCGCCCAGCGCCGCGTCCGCGCGCGCCCAGTCGTCGCGCTCCCCGAAGCACGAGACCTCGAGGCAGCCGCCCTCCCCCTCGGGCCAGCGGAGGAAGAACGACGCCGCGGCGGTCGGGTGCTCGCGGCCGCCGACGGCCAGGACGGCCTCCCAGGCGCAGCGCACGCCCGGGTGGTCGGCGATCGCCTCGGGGTGGGCCTCGGGCCCGAGGGTCGCGCGCGAGCGCGTCGCCTCGAGGTGCCGCAGGACGAGGTCGCGCGCCGCGGCGGGGTCGGCCCCGGCGTCCGGCCGCCCGGGGTGCCGGCAGACCGTGAGGAACGCGACCCGCTTCTCGAACGTCACGCGCCGGAACACCTGCCCGTGGGCCAGGCGCCCCTGCTCGGCCGCGAGGAAGCCCGGCGGGAGGCGCAGCCGCGCGCCCTCGACCTCGACCTCGGCGGGCGCGTCCCGCGGCGGGACCGGGTCGCGGACGAGCCGGGCGCGGAGCAGCGCGAGCAGCGCGCGCGCGCGCGTCAGCGGGTGCTCCGGGAACCGCTCGTCGAGCGCCGCGTCGTCGCTCGGCGCGGCGAGGAGCAGGCCGGAGGGCCAGGACCAGCGCCCCGGCGGCGCCGCGCCCGGCGGCTGGAAGCCGTAGGGGTCGCGGCCCGCGCCCGGCGCCGCCGCCTCGCGCGCGCCCGCGGGGCCGTCCTCGTGGGCGACGACGGTCAGCGCGAGGTGCCCCTGCGCCGTCGGCACGAGGGCCCGCCCGACGACCGTGACCCCGCCGGACCCGGGGCGCGGCTCCTTCGTCACGCCCACGACCCCGAGCTTCGGGTGCAGCTCGCAGCCGAGCAGCCCGCCGCCGCGCGCGGCCGCGATGCGCCGCAGGTCCTGGCGGTAGTCCTCGAGCGTCGCCGCGTCGACGACGATCGGCTCGGGGAGGTGGGCCGCGAGCACGAGGTCGCCCGCCGGGGTCCGCCACACGGCGGCCAGCGTCTGGTCCTGCGCGAGGGTCCAGTCCTCGGGCACGCTCAGACGCACCCCGAAGGCCCCTGCGACCACGGCGGGCGTGCTCACGATCCCCACCTCCCCGGCGGCGCCGCCCCACGCGGCCGCCCCCGAGCCGCAGCACGCTAGCACCCCGGAGCCCGCCCGGCGGCCGGGAGCGCCGTCGGCCCCGCCACGCCCCTCGCCCTCGCCCCGCGCGGCCCCTACCGCAGCAGCTCCGCCACCGGGGCCGCCGCGGCGTCGACCGCCCGGATCGGCCGACCCTCGGGCGTCACGAGCTCGCGCGCGGGGTCGGCCCCGAGCGCGACGAGGACCGTCGCGACGAGCTCCGGCGCGCTCACGGGGCGGGCCGCCACGCGCAGCCCGTCCTCGCTCGTGGCGCCGACGACCGCCCCGCCGCGGACCGGGCCGCCCGCGAGCGCGGCCGACCAGCCGTTCGCGAAGTGGTCGCGGCCCTCCTGCTGGTTGATCCCGGGCGTCCGCCCGAACTCGGTCAGGCACACGACGAGCGTCCGGGCGAGCCGCTGCCGCCCCCGCAGGTCGGCCACGAGCGCCGCGAACCCTTGGTCGAGCTGGCCGGCGAGCGTCCGCACGCGCGTGAAGTTGTCCTGGTGCGTGTCCCAGCCGCCGAGCTCGACCTCGACCACCTTCACGCCCGCCTCGACGAGCCGCCGCGCGAGCAGGCAGCCCCGCCCGAACGCGTGCTCGCCGTAGGCGTCGCGCACCCGCTGCGGCTCGCGCGCGAGGTCGAACGCCTCGACCCGCGGCGAGTGCATGAGGCGGTCCGCGCGCGCGTACGCGTCCGTGTGGCCCTGCGCCGCGGCGCCCGGATGATCGCGCCGGAACTTGCGCTCGACGGCCTCGAGCAGGCGGCGCCGCCGGTCGAACCGCGCCGCGTCGACCCCCTCGGGGTAGCGCAGGTTCTCGATCGGCCGGCTCGCGTCCGCCACCGTGAGCGGCGCGTGCGGGGCGCCCAGGAACCCCGGGCCCTCGCCGCCCGACCCGACGCACACGTAGGCCGGGAGCTCGGCCTTCGGGTCGCCCTGCTGCTCGGAGATGAGCGCGCCCAGGTCGGGGTAGGCGACCGTCGGGTTCGGCGCCCACCCCGTGTGGAGCAGGTGCCGGGCCCGCTCGTGGGCGCCCTCGCGGGTCGCCATGCTGCGGATCAGCGCGACGTCGCGCATCTCGCCCGCGAGCCGCGGCAAGAGCTCCGACAGCTCGACCCCGGGCGCCGCCGTCCGGATCGCCCCGAGCGGCCCGGCGCTGCGCGTCCCCGGCTTCGGGTCGAACGTGTCGGTCTGGGTCATGCCGCCGTTCATCCACAGGAGCACGAGCGCGTCGGCCCGCGCCGCGCGCCCCTCCTGCGCCCGCGCCCAGCCCGCGCCCAGCCCGGCGCCCAGCCAGGCGCCCAGCGAGGTCCGCAGCGAGGCCTGCAGGAGCCCTCGCCGGGTGAGGTGCGCCTGGCGGTCGCAGCGCGCGCGGTGGTCCATGGCCGTCCCTCCCCCTGCGCCCGGTCCGCCGGCGACCGGCCCCGACGTCGCTCGGGCCGCCGCCGCGCCGGGCCCGCCCGTCCCGCACGAGGGCCCAGGGTACCTCACACGCCGCGGCGCCGGCGCCGGTTCCCCGCCCGCGCCCCGCCCGCGCGGCGGGCCGGTCAGCCCCCGGTCGGCGGGACCGCCCAGACCCCGTGCGCGCCCTCCTCGACCGCGTTCGCGAGCGCGTGCGCGACGACCGCCGGCCACACGCTGCCCGTCCGCGCGCGCAGCCAGCCGAACCACAGGCCCGGGAGCGCCGTGAGCGCGCGGCCGGGCCGGAGCCCGAGGCCCGCGAGCAGGTCGTGCCCGACGTGGGCCACCCCGAACAGGAGCGCCGCGAGCACGAGCCCCCGGGTCCACGGGGCCCCGAGCGCGCGCCGCGCCGGCGGCGTCGCCCCGTCGAGCGCGGGCTGGAGGATGCCGCGGAAGAACCACTCCTCGGGGAGGGCGACGAACACGAGGCCCCCCCCGAGCCCGGCCGCGAGCGCCGCCCAGGGCACGGGGCCCGGCGCGAGCCCGCGCGACCGCGCCACCGCCGCGACGACCAGCACGTAGCCGACGAGGAGCGCGCCCGAGAGCGCGGCCGCGCCGCCGAGCCCGCGCGGGCGCGCGAGCCCGCCCGCGAGCGCGAGCGGGTCCACGCCCCGGCGGAGCGCGAGGGCCCAGACCGGCGCGATCCACACGAGCGCGGCCAGCGCGGGCGCGAGCCCCAGCGTGTCCTGCGCGCGCGCGGGCCCCCA
>JANJTH010000894.1 GCA_024711205.1 Planctomycetota bacterium
GCCGGAGCGGCTGCCCGGGCGCCGGGCCCCCGGGCCCGCCCGGCCACGCGCCGCCCCCGGGGCCCCCCTGCGACATGGGCCCCCGCGCTCAGGCCGGCGTCTGGCCGCGCGGGATGTCCTCGGGGCTCTTCTCGACCGCGAGCACGCGCTTGGCGAACAGCTCCTCGAGCGGCGTCCCCGCGATCGAGAACACGCCCTTGAGGCAGCACCCGTGCGGCGCCTGGATCTTCACCTCGCCCTGGGCCTCGAAGTCGACGTGGAAGCGCGGCAGCTCGGGCGCGTAGAACTGGAGGCGCAGGCGCTGCGCCGTCGGGCGCTGGTGGAACAGGACGAGCCCGAGCACCTTGCCGCCCTCGACGACCTTCGCCTTGACGAGGAGCGCGCGCTGGCACTCGGGCGCCCACTCGTTCACGGCGCAGGGGAGCGTCGTCATGAACACGTTCCCGCCGCTGCTCGACGGCTGGGCCACCCCGCGCACGACGTAGGTCGTGACCGACTTCGCCTTGCCCTTGACCGACACGGGCTGGAGCCGGACCGCGACGATCCCGTTGCCGCACTTCTCGTGGGTCGAGTCCGAGATCAGGACCATGCCCCGCCCGGCCTTCGACTCGACGCGCTGGGCGAGGTTCACGTTGTCGCCGATCACGGTGTATTCCATGCGGCGCTCGGAGCCCATGTTCCCGGCCACGAACTGCCCGGAGTTGAGCCCGATCCCCATGTGGATCGGCGTCAGGCCCTCGGCCGCGAGCTCCCCGTTGAACAGGAACAGGGCGTTCTGCATCTCGACGGCCGCGGTCACCGCCGACACGGCCTCGTCGGGGATCGGGAGCGGCACGCCCCACACGGCCATGATGCAGTCGCCGATGAACTTGTCGACCGTGCCGTTGTACTTGAACACGATGTCGACCATGTAGCGCATGTAGCGGTTGATCTTCTCGACGACCTGCGTGGCCGTGAGCGTCTCCGACATGCTCGTGAAGCCGATGATGTCCGAGAAGAAGACCGTGCCGCTCTTCGTGTCGCCGCCCAGCTTCAGGTCGATCTTGCCGCTCGCGACCTCGGCCGCGAGCGAGGGCGAGAAGTAGCGCTCGAGGTTGCTGCGCGCCTCGGCCTCCTTGCGGAGGTTCTCGAACAGGCGCAGGTTCTTGAGGAAGATCGCCGCCTGCGCGGCGATCCCCGCCAGCAGGTTCAGGTCGTCCGGCGTGAGCTTCTTCTGGCGGTCCTGCGTGTCGACCTGGATCAGCCCGAGCACCTCGTCGCGGTAGAGGAGCGGGGCGCAGGCCATGGACAGGATCCGGAAGTTGAGGATCGACATGCCGCCCGAGAAGCGGTCGTCCTCCATGGCGTTCTGGGAGAGGATCGCCTGCCGCTCCGCGCACACCTTCCGGGCGATCGTCCGCGAGATCTGGACCTCGGGCTTCTCGGTCTGGTTGCGGTTCCGCACGACGACCGGCACGAGCGTCTCGACCGTGTCCCCGACGAGGATGAACCCCCGGTCGGCCTGGGGGAACACGGAGAAGAGCTTGTCCATGATCGTCTCGAGCAGCTCCTCCTGCGTGTGGGCGAGCCCGAGCGTCTGGCTGATCTCGAACATGAGGCTGAGGCGCTTCTGGAGCCCCTCGACCTTGTCCTGGGTCGGCACGTCCGACTTGAAGATGATGCTCGCGTCGAGCGAGTAGTCCTCGGCGACGTCCTCGCCGTCGTCGTCCTTCACGACGACCCCGCCCGAGCGCTTCGTCGTGGGCGGGCCGGACGGCCCGGGGACCGCGCCGAACGCGCCCCCGGGGCTGGCGCCGAACGCGCCGAGCGCCACGTCCTCGCCCGAGAGCGCGAGGTTGCCGCCCGCCATCGCGGTCAGCGGCAGCGTCGCGTCGTTCTCGTCGCCGTCGCAGTAGCGGAGGTTGATCCCGCCGACGGTGATCGTGTCGGTGTCGATCAGGACGTGCTTCGAGATCCGCTCGTTGTTGACGAACGTGCCGTTCGAGGACCCCAGGTCCTGCACGACGAAGCGCCCGCCCTCGCGGACGAACTGGAAGTGGCGCCGGGAGACCCCCGGCGCGAACACCTGGATCGCGTTCGTGGGGTCACGCCCGACCAGCTCGCCGCCCTTGAGGACGTGCACCTGGTCTCGGTTGGGCCCGTTGAGGATCCGAACCGACGACATGCCCCCCGCGCTCCCCCGACCGGGCCCGGACGCTGCCCGCCGCGGCTGGAAGTATAACAGGCGCGGTGGATCGGGGAGGGGCGCCCCAGGGGGGCCCTCCCCGGTCGTGAGGCCGGCGGCCCGCGCGGGTCGGGAGCAGGGCGGAGCTGGCGACGGACCGGGCGGAGGGCGCGGTGGGCGACGAACCCGGGGGCGCGGCGGACGACAGCGCGGTCGCGCGGGCGCGCGCGCTCCTCGACGCGGCGCGCCGGGTCGTCGTGCTGACCGGGGCCGGCGTCTCCGCGGAGAGCGGGGTCCCGACGTTCCGCGGGCAGGGCGGCCTGTGGCGCTCGCACCGGCCCGAGGAGCTCGCGACGCCCGAGGCGTTCGCGCGCGACCCCGAGCTCGTGTGGTCGTGGTACGACTGGCGCCGCCATACGGTCGGGCAGGCCCGGCCGAACCCGGGGCACGAGGCGCTCGCGCGGCTCGAGGCCCGCCTCGGCGACGGCTTCCTGCTCGCCACCCAGAACGTCGACCGCCTGCACCAGCAGGCCGGCAGCCGGCGCGTCCGCGAGCTCCACGGCTCGATCTGGGTCCTCCGCTGCACGGGCTGCGAGCGCGAGCGCGAGGACCGCGCCACCCCGCTGCCGAGCCTCCCGCCGCGCTGCGCCGCGTGCGGCGCGCTCGAGCGCCCCGGCGTCGTGTGGTTCGGCGAGTCGCTCCCCGCCGACGCGCTCGGCGAGGCCCTGCGCGCCGCCGCCACCTGCGACGCCCTCGTCGTCGCGGGCACCTCGGCCGTCGTCTACCCGGCCGCCGGCGTCGCGGTCGCGGCGCTGCGCGCCGGGCGGCCCGTGATCGAGGTGAACCTCGACCCGACCGACCTGAGCGGCCAGGTGACGGTCTCGCTGCGCGGCAAGACGGGCGAGCTCCTCCCGCGGCTGGTCGGGGCGTAGCGGGCGCGGGTCCGTTCAGGAGGGCGAGAGCCCCGAGATTCGCGGGCTCACCCGTTCCCGTTCCCGCGGTCGTGCGAGGGCCTCGCCCTCGAGTCGTCGCCTCGACCCAGTCCATGGGGTCCTTTGCCCCCTGAACGATCGCGCCTGCGCTACCTCCGCGCGCCGGCGCCCTCGTCGCGCCGGCGGAGCGCCTCCATGAGCAGGCTCTGGACGGGCGCGTCCATGTGGGCGACGAACCCGGGCGGGAGCTTCGGCTTGAGCTCGAAGCGGCCGCTGCGCGTCGCGATCAGCGTGAGGGCGGCGGGCTCGCCGCGCTCGCCGAACGTGTTCACGGCGGCCCGGATCCGGCCCTCCTGGCAGGCCAGGTGCCCCGAGAGCGAGCCGCAGTGGATCGTGAGCACGCCGGTCTTGCCGTTGAACCCGATCATCTGGAGCAGCTCGACGAGCTCGTCGCCGTCGAACGCCCCGCTCATGCCGCCCGGCGCGGGCGGCGCCGCGCCCTTCCACGTGCTGTCGACGCCCCCGCCGCCGCCCGGGCCGAGGCGCAGGAGCAGCTCGGGGTCGCCCTGGAACCCGGGCACGCCCGCGTGCTCGGCGATCGCCGCGCCGAGCTCCTGCTCGAGCTCGCCGGCCGACTGGAAGCGGTCGGCGGGGGCCTGGGCCATGGCCCGACTGATCAGCGCCGCGACGCGCGGGGGCAGGTCGGCCTTGCCGGGGTCGAACGGCGGCAGCCCGCCCGCGAGCACGGCGCTCATGAGCTCGAGCTCGCCGCGGTCGTGGAAGGGCGGCTTCCCCACGAGCGCGTGGTAGAGCGTCGCCCCGAGCGAGTAGATGTCCGCCCGCGCGTCGGCCTCGCGCGCGTTCTTGACCTGCTCGGGCGGCATGTAGCGCACCGTGCCGAGCGTCTCCTCGGGCCCGGTCAGGCTGCCCGTGAGCGCCCACAGGTCCTTGGCGAGCCCGAAGTCGGCGATCTTGGGCAGGCCCTCGGGCGTGAGCACGAGCGCGCCCGGCTTCAGGTCGCGGTGCACGATCCCGAGCTTGTGCGCGACCCCGAGCGCGCGCGCCACGTGGAGCGCCACGCGCAGGCCCTCGGCGAGGGGCAGCGGGCCGTGCCGCTCGATCCGCCCGAGCAGGAGCTCGCCCTCGACGTGCTCCATGACGATGTACAGGCAGTCCTTCGCCTGGCGAATGTCGTAGATCTCGATCACGGCCGGGTGGCGGACCTTGGCCGCCGCCTTGGCCTCGGTCTGGAAGCGGGTGACCTTCTTCTGCGAGACGCCCGAGACGAGCGGGAGCGCCTTGAGCGAGACGCTCGTGCCGAGCCCCGTGCGCGTGGCCCGGAACACCGGCACGATCGCGGTCGAGAGCGGCGTCTTCGCCTCGACCTCGAACCCCTCGGCGCGGAGCGTCGCGACGATCGCCTGCTCGGCCTGGTTGAGGCTCTGGTTGCGCATGAGCGCCGAGCAGTCCGCGCACAGGAAGTGCGCGCCCATCTCGAACACGTGCCCGTCCTCGCAGCGGGCCATGGAGACGAGGCTGTTGCAGCGCTCGCAGCGCAGGTCGACGGCGGGCGCGGCGGCCGCGTCGAAGTCGACGCGGATCGCGACCCCGCCGAGCTGGATGATGTCCCCGGGGCGCAGGAGCGTGCGCGAGACGCGCTGCCCGTTCACGAACGTGCCGTTCGCCGAGCCCAGGTCCTCGAGCACGACGCCCTGCGGGTCGAGCCGCACGGCGCAGTGCGTGCGCGAGAGGCGCGGCGAGTTCACGTAGAGGTCCGCCTGCTGCGAGCGCCCGATCGAGACGCGGGAGGTCCTGGGCCCCAGCTCGAAGCGGCGCGAGCCGGTCCCGGCCGTGAACGTGACGGCGCACCGCTGCACTGAGGGAGCCTCCAACCCGGGGCCACGCGGCGGACCCGGGCGCGATCGGCCGGCCGCGGGCGCCGGACGCCCGATCGTACGCGGACGGGGCCGGGCGAGCAAACCGGCGGACGACCCACCCCGAGCGGAGCGCGGCGCGGCGCCTCCCGCGACCGCTTCCGCTCCGCCGGCTCGTGCGGCCGGCTCATGGCGGCCTCTCGACGCGGCGAGCCGTGGGTCCTGCGCCGCGCGGACCTCGAGCCCGCCAGCCCCAGGGAGGCCGAAGCCGCGGGGGCGCTGGCCGCGACGAGGGCGCTCGACGAGGTCCTCTGGGCCGAGCGGCTCGCCGACGCCGACCCGACTGGTCCCTTCGCCCCCCTCGCGTGGCGTGAAGGGCGCGCCGGCTCCGTCATGACTTGTGCTGCTTTGGCGCGATTCGCGTATCGTGCGCTTGCACGTCCCGCGGAGCGCTGCCACCCAGTCCGTGGGGCCGGTCGGCGTCCGGGCGAGGGCGCAGGCAAGCTCTTGAACTGGATCCGCAGGAAGCTCCGGTGATCGAGCCGACGCGCTGGGGCGATTGGGGCGCCGAGAAGACCGGTCACCTCCCATGCGGAGGGGGACTCGTCCAGGCGAGTGTGGCCGACGTCGAGCGGCCTTCCCGTGAGGTCGCGGCGCGTTGGGGCATGGACCTTGTGCGAGAGTTCGTGACGACGGACGCAACCGAGCTCGCGACGCACGTGGCCCGAGGGAGGAGCCGCCAGCCCGAACACCTTGTCTTTGCCCACCGAGCGGGTTGGACTTTGCTCACGGGCGGCGGGGGCGACGACGCCTACGGTGAGGTCAGGCGCGCCTCCAGCGGGCTCCCGACCGCGCTCTGCATTTACGTCAGGTTCTATACGAGTGGGCGCAACGACTGCGAGTTCCGCGGAGGACAAGACTTGCGGCTGATCTCTTGCCTGGACGACGGAGACAAACGCTGGAAGCACTTCGAGAAGGGACCTCGCCTCCCCTTCGAGGAGGTCGAGGCCTATCAGCACAAGCGCAAGAGCAACCGGCTGACGCCGGAGATGGTCCTCCGCTACGTGAAGCACCGAACGGGCTTCGACTTCCCGAGGACGGTCGACGACCTGCTCGCGAACTTCGAGGTGAAGTGCGTCGTCATGGCCCGTCGCCCGGACGCTCCGCCTCCAGCTCCCGGAATTGGCAAGCTGGACGGTTCGAAATGAGGGTGGAGCGGTCCTGCCCTCGCCTGGCGCTCTGGCCCCGATCTCGCCATGCTCCCCGTTGGTGACCTCGCCGCTGGCGTCCCTCCTGGCCCTGACGTGCTCGCTGCTGCCTCCGGCCGTTGCCCCCGTGCTCGTCGCGCGCGCCGACGCCGTGGGGGCGCCGGTGGCCGACCCGCTCGGGCTTGTCCCCGGGGGGATCAACACGCCGGGCAACACGACGCGGTTCGTGCACGACGGGCTCGGGCGGCTCCTGGCCGAGGTGCACGACCTGCGGGTGGG
>JANJTH010000149.1 GCA_024711205.1 Planctomycetota bacterium
TGGGCGCCCCGCCGCGCGCCGACGTGGAGGTCACGGGCGACCTCGTCACGGTCGACCACCTCGTGGGCGCGGGGCGCTGGCGGGCCCGGGTCGGCCGTCGCGAGGTCCCCGTCGAGGCGGCCGCGCTCGCGCTCGCGCTCGACGGCCCGGCCCGGCTCGAGGCGCCGCTCACGCTGCGCGGCGCGCTCCCGCGCGGGCTCCCGCTCGACGGCCCCCTGCGCGTGCGCGTGCGCGAGGGGGACGGCGGCGCCCACGAGCACACGCTGACGCCGGCCCCCGGCCCGGGCGACGCCGCGGACTGGGCGCTCGTCTTCACGCCGCGGGCCCTGGGCCCGCTCGAGGTCGAGCCCCTGTCCGAGGTCGCCGTGCGCCTCGCCGCCCCCGTGCAGGTGGGCGAGGGCCTGCGCCACCGGCTCGCCGTGACGGCGGCCCGCGGGCCCGCGGGCCCGCTCGAGGGCGGCCTCGAGCCCGCCCGACACGCCGCGGACGGTCGCGTCCGCGTCGAGCTCGACCTCGCGGTCGACCCGCCGCTCCCGGCCGCGCGGGCGGTCGTGCTCGAGCTCGAGGGCGCCCCGCCCGGCGCGACGCTCGCGCTCATGGGCCAGGGCGAGGCGCCCACGCTGCTCGACCGCGCCACGGTCGCGGGCGCGCTCACGTGGCCCGAGGGCGCCGCGGCGACGGTCACGCTGCGGGTCCGGCTCGCGGGCGAGCCGCCGCTCGCGGCCGGGTGGACGACCTGGGTCGGGGCGCAGCCCGGGGGCTGGCGGCGGCCGGCGGCGGGCGCGGTCCTCCTCGCGGCCGGGCTGTTCTCGTTCTGGGCGCTCCGCCGGCGGCGGCTCGCCGCGGCGGCGGCCGCCGCCGCGCTCGGCCAGCGCCAGCTCCGCGGGATCGGGCCCAACGGCCGGCTCGTGGCCGAGCGCTACCGGCTCGCGGACCACTCGGAGGACGAGGACGAGCCGGTCGAGCTCGAGCCCGAGGGCCTCGCGGCGACCGTGTCCTTCAGCACGCGGCCCGACGGGACGGTGCTCGCGCGCGCCCACGACGACGCGCGGATCGTCCACGAGGACCGCCCCAGCGTGCTCGCGAAGGAGGCGGTCCTCCGCCACGGGACCGCGTTCGCGCTCGTGCGCGGCCCGCGCGCCCGGCGCTGGGTCTACCTCGAGCGCGAGCCCACGGCGGACGAGCTGGCGCACCGCTGGGTCGAGGGCGAGTCGATCGAGGCCGAGCTGCGCGACTCGGGCGTGTTCGTGCTCCTCGAGGACGACCAGAACGTCATGAGCGGCGACGACCTCGACGCCTCGTCGGGGAGCCTGTTCCCCGCGCTCAGCACGGGCTCGAGCGAGGACCTGCTCGCGTCCGACGACGAGCCCCTGGCGGAGGACGAGGGCGAGGGCGACGAGGCGGGGGCCCGCGAGACGGCCGCGGGGCCCGCGCGCCCGGCCGCTCGCGCGGTCGCGCCGTCGGCCTCCACGGCCCCCACGGCCCCCGGGGGCGAGGACGCCGACGGCGCGGGGCCACGGCCGATCGCCCCGCGCGGCCGCTCGGGCCGGGCCGGCCGCGGGAGCGCCAGGACGGGGCAGGGCTCCGGCCGCGCGGGGGCGACCTCGGGGCGCGAGAGCGCGACCTCCGGCCGGCTCGGGAGCGACGAGGACGTCGTGTTCATGGACAGCGAGGAGGCCGAGCTGTTCGACAGCCAGGACGTCGACGCGCTCGACGAGGACACCGACGTGCGCGAGGCGCTGCCGGAGCTGGCGGAGGGCCCGGGCGCCGGCTCGGACGGCGACGCCGACGCGAGCCGGCGTCGCCCGCGCGCGCGCCCGGGCCTCCCCGTGAGCGAGGACGGCGTCGTGATCCTCGACTCGACCGAGGCCGAGCTGCTCGACAGCCAGGACGTCGACCGCCTCCCGGAGTGACCGGGGGCCCCGCCCGGGCGGGGCCTCAGAGGTTCGTGAGGAACGTGCGCCCGACGGCCTCCGGGCAGGCCACGAGCGCCGCCATCTTGAGCGCGCCGTGGATCCGCTCCAGCTCGGCCCCCGTGCCCGCGCCGAGGTCGGCCACGACCTCGCGGTCGCCCGGGAGCAGCAGCCGCAGCGTGCGGGTCGCGTCGTGGTCGAGGCAGCCGTCGAACGCCAGGAGCTGCTCCTCCTCGACGAGCGCGAGCACCCGCGCGGCGAGCTCGGGCGACAGCCGCCCCTCGACGACCTCCTCCGGCCCGCGGTAGCGCAAGGTCCGCACGAGGCGCACGCCCCCGTCGCCGCGGAGCAGGATCGACTGCCCGCCCGCCCCGGGCTTGAAGGAGCGGTAGCTGAGCACGACCGCGACCTCCGGCAGCGCCTCCCACGGCACCCCGAACGGCCCCGTCCCCGGCCTCGTCTCCGTCGTCATGCACCCACCTGGTGTCCCTCGCCAGAAGTCCACGCGCCAAGTCCGGGCCCTCGTCGCCGCTGGCTGCGTTGCTCGTCGGCCATTATGCGCCGCATGGGTGGCCTCCTCGCGCCTTGCCCGCGGCGACCATGCCTCCGGCCTTCGCTGCGGGACTTCTGGCTCGGGACACTAGATCGAGACCCGCTTGGGCACGATGTACTTCTCCTTGTCGACCACCTTCGGGTCCGAGGGCGACGAGCCAGGGCCGAGCTTCCCGCCCTTGAAGTACTTGTTCCGGTTGTAGAACTCCTCCTTGAACTCCGCGAGCGTGCCCGCGCCGCCGAAGTGCTTGTGGAGCTCGTCGAGGGTCGTGAACTTCTGCGCCTTCTCGTCCCAGTTCGTCCCGAACACGATCGGGGTCGAGCAGGTCCAGCCCGCCGAGTCGGTCAGGTACTCGTAGTGGAACTCCATGCCCTTCGCCTTGTAGGCCGCCGTGAGCCGGTCGAGCTTGGGGAGGCCCAGGTCGCTCCAGTTGCGGTGGTAGTCGAGCGCCGTGCGCACGGCCCGCTTCGACTGGTCCTTCCAGGCCCGCCACATGTCCTTGAACGCGGCGCCGTCCGTCTTGTAGACCCGCCACAGCGCCTCGCGGATGCTCCCCTCGGCGTGCGGCCCGACCGAGGTCGCGTCGGTCGCGAGGTCGTCCGTGATGCTCTGGTCGTAGCCGTCGCGGTAGACCGGGTTGTCGGTCAGCGCGCACGCGACGAAGGTCGCCCACGCCTCCTTCCAGGCCGCCTCGTAGTGCTCCTTCGAGTCGGTGCCGTGGCCGGCGGCCGCGTCGTCGTTGTACTTGTAGCCCGGGTTCGGGTTGTCCGGCCCGAGCTGCCCCTCGACGAAGTGCCCGTACTCGTGGAGCAGGACGCAGCGGTCCTTGTAGTCCTGCTCCATGATGTGCAGCTCCTGGTTCTTCACGTACGTCCAGTTGGCGGGCGGCTCCGGGACGAACACCGGGACCCGGCTCGGCTGGTCGCCCGTGAGCGCCTTCACGCGCTCCCAGCCGAGGTGGACCGTCCGGTAGACGTCGCACAGCTCCGCGAACTTGGCGTGCGTGGCCTTGACCTGCCCCACGTCGACCGTGGGGACGTCCGGCGTCAGCTTCGCCGGGTCGAGCGGGATCTGGTGCCACGGCGGCTTGCCGGCCTCGAGCTTGCAGTCCGGCGCGCTGATCGCCCCGTTGACCCCGACGAGCCCGAGCTTCTTGCCCGCGTGCTGGTCGAGCGTGACGCGCACGGCGAGGTCCTCGGCGCGGGGCGCCGGGTCGAACAGGAACGCCCCCGCGGCGTCCGCCTTGCCCGCGACGAGCAGCCGCGTGGCGGCCTCGCCGGGCACCTTGCCGTGGAGCTCGAGCTTCACCTCGGGCAGCGCCTCGGTCACGGCGGGGATCGTGGCGCTCGTGAAGTGGTTCCACGTCCGGTCGGCGGCGACGACCCCCTTGAGGGTGAACGCCTGGATCAGCTTGACCTGCACGCTCGCCGCCGCCGCGTGCTTGTGCTCCTGCGCGTGCTCGCCGCCCACGAACTGCTTCCCGGGCGCGGGCACCGGCGCCCAGCCCGCCTTGCGCACCTTGAGCGCGTAGGTGCCGAGCGCCAGGCCCTTGACGTCGACCCGCCCCTTCTTGTCCGTGTTCGACTTGTGCTTCCCGACGACCTCGACCTCGGCGTCCTCGATCGGCTTGCCGGCCGGGTCGACGACCGTCACCGCGAGGTCGGCCGACGACGGGTGCACGAGGACCTCGAGCGTCCGGTGCTGCCCGGGCCCCGGCTTGTCGACCGTGTGCTCGACGGGCCACTCGGGGACCTGGTCGCCGGGGCTCTTGGGCACCGGCCCGAAGCCCTTCTTGGCGACCTTGACGAGCCAGCGGTTCTCGCTCGAGGGGCCCGAGCGGAGCGGCAGGTCCTCGAACGCGAGCTTCCCCTTGGCGTCCGTCAGGCGCTCGCCGGGGGTCCCGATCCCGTTCGCGAGCGCCCACACCTCGACGCTCGCCCCGGGGAGCGGCTTCCCGTCGGCCTTGTTCTTCACCGTCACGGTCAGGTCCGCGCGGTCGGTCGCGAAGGGGACCTGGATCACGGCCTTCTCGTCCGGCTTGACCGGGTAGTCGACCTGGACCTCGCCCGCCGTGAAGCCGTCGGCGGTCGGCGTCGGCTTGCCCCACCCGGGCTTGCGGACCTTCACGAACCAGGGGCGCCGCTCCCACGGGTCGCCGTAGACCACCTTGAGCCGGCCGAAGTGGACGACGCCCTTCTTGACCCCCTTCTTGCCGGCCTGCGCCCAGACCTCGACCTCCACGTCGTCGACCGGCTTGCCGCCCGGCGTCTTGACCTGGACCACGCAGTCGGCCCAGCCCCGGACGAGGAGCTTCACGTCGTGCGGCTTCCCGGGCGTGGGCGTGACGTTCATCGTCACCTCGCCCTCGGCCCAGGCCGGGTCGTCGACGTTCGGGCCGAAGCCGTACATGCCGCCCTTGAGGTGCCAGACGCCGCTCGCGGGGATCGCGAGCTCGCCGAAGTCGTGGAACCCTTGCTTGTTCGTCGTGACCTTCCAGCCGTCCTTCCACGTGCCCGTCTTGAGCCCGCCCGCGACGCCCCACACCTCGAGCCCGAAGCCCGGGACGGCGAAGCCGGTCGGGGTCACGACCCGCACGAGCAGGCGCGCGCGCTCGAGCTTCTTGCCCTGCGCCGGGGCGGCGGGGGTCGGCGGGGCCACGCTCAGCGCTCCTCGCGGCGCGGGGCGCGCGCCCGCCCGCTCACGTCGTCACCAGGGCGTCCGGGCAGCGGCCGTGGAGGTCGCGCAGCGCCGCGCGGGTGGGCGGGTCGAGCAGCCCCGTGAGCTGGAGCCCGTAGGCGGCCTGCTGGTCGTGCTGGAACGAGAGCACGTCGTCGACGAGCGCGGGGCCGCGCTTGTAGCCCAGGTTGCGGAGGCGTTGTGCCGCGCGCTCGTCCGAGTCGTCGAGCGGGTCGATCCCGAGGTGGATCTCCGCGACGTGCGCGAGCGGCGCGCCGGCGGCGGGCGGCCCCGGGGCCGCCTCGTCGCCCCACTCGACGGTGCAGACGGGCGGGAGCGTCGAGAACCGCTCGACGAGCACGCCGCGCGCGTCGGCGCGCCCGGGCCGCACGACCCCGTCGACGACGACGCGGTACGGCGCGTGGGCGACGAAGGCGCCGTCGGCGCCGTAGAGGCGGAGCCGGAGGGCCGGCAGCACCCCCTCGCAGGGCGAGCGGTCGGCGAGCCGGTGGTAGAAGCGGCAGGCGAACGTGTCCTGCGTGTCCGCGAACCGGCGCGGCGCGGGCCCGGGCTGCCGGCGGGCCTCGCCGTCGGACCAGAGCCGCTTCGTGCAGCCGCCCGCGCCCTCGCCCGCGCGCGGGCACGGCCAGCGCGCCGGGTCGACGTGCGTGCCCGGCCGGAACAGGAACACCATGACGCGCCGGTTCGGCGCGTGCGCGGCCGCGCGCTCCGCGGGTTTGCTCGCGAGCGCGGCCTCCTCGGCCTGCGCGAGGACGACCGCGAGGTTGAGCTCGCCGCAGCCCTGGTAGTCGGCCTTGCCCTGCGGGTCGAGCCCGCGCCCGAGGAAGCCCTCGGCGGGCACGACGAGCGGGCACAGCGCGCCCATGGCCCGCTCGAACAGGACGGCCCGCGACCTGGGGCCGATGTCGCCGTCGACCGCGAGCCCGTGGTCGCCCTGGAACCGGCGGCGCTCGCTCGAGTCCGCCCCGTAGCCGAGGAGCCCCAGGTAGAGCGGGACGGCCCTGTCCGCGGCCCAGTCGTCGCCGCCGTGCGGCTTGGCGTAGAGGGCCTCCCACAGGTCCGCGCGCCGGGCGAGCAGCGCGTAGATCGCCTGCGCGCGCCGGCCGCTCAGCGGCTTGTTGTAGGCGTCCGAGCCCGTGGGGTCGGCGTGCCCGAACACGGCGAGGACGGGCGCGCGCCCGTCGACCGTGTTCTGCCCGATCAGGGCGGCGAGCTCGGCGAGCGCGGGCGCGACCTCGGGGCGCACGATCGACGAGTCGTGCTCGAAGCGGACGTCGTCGACGCGCCAGCAGGCGAAGGGGAGGATCGCCGCCCGGACGGTCACGTGCGCGGGGGCGGCGGTCGGCCCCGCGTGGGCCTCGTAGGTCCGCTGCTCGGGGTGCAGACCGGCGGTCGCGGGCGCGGCGGCGGTCACGCGCCGTGGACCTCGACGAGGCGCGCCTGCGTCGCCGCGTCGCACGCGCCCGTCACCGGGAGCCCCTGGTCGCACTGGAACTCCTCGACCGCGGACCGCCAGGCGTCGGGGGCGTCCTCCTCGAGCTGGTCCTCGCCCTCGAGGTCGCCGAGGAAGTAGCCGAGGTTCCGCAGGCGCTCCTGCTGGCCGCGCGCCTCCCCGGGCGGGGCGAGGTCGTGCAGGCGCAGCGGCACGACGACCGTCGCGGGGGCCGCCGGGTCGAGCAGGCGCAGCGTCGCGTCGTGCGCCTCGGCCGGCACGTCGAGCTCGAGCAGGCCGTCGGGCCCCGTCGTGTGCGTGGTCCGCGCCCCGGCCACCTCGAGCTCGCAGGCGCGCCCGGCGAGCGGGGCGTCGTCGACGTCGCGCAGCACGAGCCGCACGCGCACGGCGGCCCCGGGCGCCGCGGGCGGCGCGAGCGGCTCGGCGCGGTACTTCCCCTTGCGGTAGACGTCGCACGCGTTGGGCGCGCAGGCCGCGGCGGCGTGGCAGGCGAGCTTCGGCAGGTCGTCGGGCCCGAACGCGAGCACGTCGACGCGCGCGTCGGCCGTCGCCGGCAACCCCTCGAGGCGCACGCGCGCGAGCGACCAGGCCTGCCCGCAGCCGTGGGCGCCCGCGCCGTGGAGGCGCAGCGCCGCCTGCCGCGCGCGCAGCCCGGGCGCGCCCTCGCCGAGCGCGCCCGCGAGGCGGGCCTGCATGGCGCGGAAGAGGGCGCGCCAGTCCTCGGCGCCGACCGGGGCGTTCACGGGCAGCGTCGCGCCGTGGGCCGCGTTGTAGGCGCTCCGGAAGCGGCTCAGCGCCCTGCGCGTCGCGGGGCCGACCTGGCCGTCGACCGCGCCCGGGTCGCAGGCCCACCCGAAGGCCTGCGCGGCCCAGGCCAGGCTCGCCTGGAGCTCCTTCGGGGTCCCGCGGGCCGCGGCGTCGTCGACCCAGGCCGCCTCGTCGCCGCGCAGCACCGCGAGCAGGCCGCGCGCCCGGGCGCGCGCCTGCGCCTCGTCCGGCGCGTGGCCGAGCACGAGGAGCGCGTCGCCCGGGGCCGCCTCGGCGTAGCGGAGCGCCGCCTCGACCACGCCGAGCGCGGAGGCCGGTCCGCCGCCGCCGGGGAGGCCGCCCACGACCGTCGCGCCGTCCTGGAACCCGGCCGCCGCCGGGAGCGAGGCCGCGCGGAGCCGGCGGGCGCGGAACAGCCGGACGTTCGTCGTCGCGTCGCCGACGACGAGCTGCTTGACCGCCTGCGTCTCGTGCAGGTAGAGGTCGTACCGGCGCCGCCCGTCGTCCGTGGACATGCCGGAAGCCTAGTGGACGCGCCCGCCCGCGACAAACCCACGACGGCCCGCGGCTAACGCCGCGCGGCGACCTCGCCCGCGACCCGCGCGAGCGCGGGCGCGACGAGCTCCGCCACGCGGACCTCCCCCGCGTCGTTGCGGTGGACCGGGGAGGCGAACAGGGCCACGTCGCGGGGCAGGTCGCGCGCGAGGTCGATCAGCGCGAGCCCCTCCTCCTGCGCGACGCGGCGCACGACGTCGCGGTAGCGCTCGAGGCCGTCGAGGAGCGTCGGGTAGTCGAGCGGGCACAGCTCGCCGAACCACTGCTCCATGCCCGGCACCCCGGCCGCGACCGACTCCTCGAAGGTCGGGCGGTAGCAGTCGGGCTCGGTCGTCAGCACGAGCGTGACGCCGCGCG
Source organism: Planctomycetota bacterium (assembly GCA_024711205.1). GTDB lineage: Bacteria > Planctomycetota > J058 > J058 > J058 > JANJTH01. The sequence continues at coordinate 8,297 of JANJTH010000149.1, forward strand.
CGCGGCAGGCGGCCACGAGCGCGCGCAGGTTGCGCTCGTAGGCCGCGAGCCCCTCGGGCGAGAGCCCCGCCACCTTGTTCTTCATGAGGTCGCTCGCGTCCGCCGCGCGCGAGAGCGCGAACCGATAGAGCGCGCTCAGGTGCCAGGGCCGGAACACGCCCCAGGGCGAGCGGGCGTGGCTGTCGCGGACGTAGCCCGGGTCGAGGTTGGCGACCACGTCGTTGTAGACGTGGCAGGCGACCACGACGTCGGGCTCGAGGTCGAACAGCCGTAGCTCGAGGTTCGTCAGGCTCGTGCGCAGGTCCCAGGCCGGACAGCCGCCGTTGAGCACCTCGACCGGCGGGCTCGCGCCGAGGGCGCGCAGGCGCTCGCCCGTGCGCGCCGGCCAGGTGTGCGCGTTGCGGGTCACGTACAGCCCGTAGGTCGTCGACGCGCCCACGCACAGGACGCGGACCACGCCGGGGGCCTTGGGCCCCACGGGCCCCTCGCGCATGCCGAGCGCGTTGATCTCGGCCACGTGGTCGCCGACCTCGAAGCGCGCGCCGGGGATCAGCGCCTTGCCCCGCCAGGCGTCGGGCTGCCGCGGCGAGAGCGTCTGTCGACGCCGGGCGCGCGTCCACTCGCGGACGCGGAAGAACCCCTCGGCCGCGCCGAACAGGAGCGCGGTCGTGAGCAGCGCGAACGCCGCCTTCCGCCGCGCCCCGAGGGGCCGCCGGCGCCGCCGCTGCGGCGCGCTCGCGGGCGCAGGGGCGGGCCCGCCCGGGCCGCCGTCGGGCCCGGGGTCGCGCGAGGGCTCGGGCGTCTCGGACACGGCCTTCCTCCTGGCCTCGCGGGCGAGCGCGCGGCCGGCGCGGCGGCGGGGGGGGGGGGTGGAGCGCCCCCCCCCCGCGGGGGGTTTACCCCCCCAGCCCCCTCCCCGGAAAACCGCGGTGGTGGCCCAGGGGCGCACCCGCCCCGCCCCCCGCCGACAAAAAAAA
>JANJTH010000939.1 GCA_024711205.1 Planctomycetota bacterium
TGTCGCGAGGCCGGGGGCCCCGCCGCCGGTGGGTCGATCGGGCGCGGCCTGGGCCACGCGCGGCCCGGGGGGCAGGGGACCGCCGCGCGTGGCCGGCGTCGTCGCGGTCGCGGAGCACGAGCGCCGCGAGGGCCGCGGCGACGAGCGCGGCGACGCACGCCGCGGCGAGGGCGGGCTGACGGGGCACGGTCGGGTCGCCTCCGGAGGGCACAGCGTATCGCGGGTGGCGGGCGCCGCGGGAGCGCGGCGCGAGCTCCTGCGCTCGCATGCGCCCGCGGGCCGCCGGGCCAAAGTCTGCCGGTATGCTCCCCGAGAGGCCAGGGCCCGCGCGGGACGCGCGGTCGGCGCGAGGGCGCGCGGGTCCGGCGAGGAGGGTCCCGAGGTGACGACGCGCGCCGAGTTCCGCCTCACGCCCGGCAAGCGGGTGCTGTTCCTCACGAAGGACCCCGCCCTGATCCGCCGCCAGCTCGCGGGCGAGCTCGACCTCCGCATGGAGGACCTCTCGGTCGACGACCTGCTCGACGACGTGAACACCGACGCCATGACGCCCGCGTGGGTGTGCTTCGACTTCCTGCCGACCGAGATCGCCAAGAACGCCTACGCCGGCCTCGTCGTGGCCGGCGAGCGGCTGTTCCCCGAGCGCGCGCTCCTCGACGGCGGGTTCGAGGTGATCGTCTCGGGCCACGGCAAGGGCGTCGGCAGCTCGCGCGAGACCGCCGTGCAGGCCGAGAAGTACTGCGGGATCCGGCTCGCGGTCGCCGCGTCCTTCGCGCCGATCCACGCCAGGAACAACATCAACCTGGGTGTCCTCATGGGCGACCACGCGCAGCTCCGCCGGCTCCAGGCGGGCGAGGCCGTCGCGCTCGACGAGCTCACGCGCGCCTACGACCCGGTCACGCGCGAGATCGTGGGCCGCGGCGGGCTGTTCCCCTTCACGAAGGCCGTCGCGCGCGGCGAGGCCCGCGTCCCGCTGCCCGACCACCCGCCGCGCCCCATGACGATCGCCGAGAAGGTCCTCGCGGCGCACCTGTGGCGCCCCGCGGGGGACGACGGGCGCCCGCGCGCCGTGCGCCCCGGCGACGCCGTGCTCGTCCGCGTCGACGGCGGCTACAGCCACGAGTTCACCTCGGCGCAGGTCCACCAGTTCCTGCTCGACGACTTCGGCCCCGACTACCGGGTGGCCGACCCGAGCAAGTTCGCGACGTTCGAGGACCACCTGATCTACGCGGACGAGGTGGCCGCCTACCGCAAGTTCCTGCCCAAGATCGAGGTCCTGCGCGCCATGCAGCGGACCTACCAGGCGCGCAACGGCCTCCAGGCCTTCCACGCCCAGGACGGCCGCTCGCCGGGGATCTGCCACCAGGTCGCGCGCGAGCGCCTGCTCGAGCCGGGCGACTTCTTCCAGGCGACCGACAGCCACACCTGCATGGGCGGCGCGTCGAACGCCTACGCCTACGGGGTCGGCGCGACCGAGTACGCGGCGCTGCTCCTCTCGGGCCTCACGCCCGTCGTCGTGCCCGAGTCGATCCGGTTCGAGCTCGTGGGCGCGCTCGCGCCGGGCGTCACGGCGAAGGACGTCATGCTCTACGTCCTCATGACGTTCGCGAAGGAGCGCCGCACGCTCGACCGCGTCATGGAGTTCGGCGGGCCCGGCCTCGCCGCGCTCTCGATCGACGAGCGGGCCACGCTCGCGAACATGGCGACCGAGTGCATGGCGCGCTCCGGCGTCTGCGAGGCCGACGACGCCCTGCTGGCCTGGATCGCCGCGCGCCGCCCGGCGACGACGGTCGAGGCCCTCCGCGCGCGCGCGGTCGCGCCCGACCCCGGGGCCGAGTACGCGGGCGGCGTGCACACGATCGACCTGGCCGCGATCCGCCCCATGGTGGCCCACCCGGGCGACCCCGACCGCGGGGTCCCCTCGGACCCCACGAACGGCGCCTACGTGGACGAGCTCGGCCCGGTCGCGATCGACATCGCCTACGGCGGGTCGTGCACGGCCGGCAAGGAGCACGACCTCGACATGTACGCCGAGGTCATGCAGGCCGCCGCCGCCGCCGGCCGCCGCGTCGCCCCCGGCGTCCGCTTCTACATCCAGTTCGGCTCCGAGGACGTCGCACGCTACGCGGCCGCGCGCGGCTACCTCGCGGCCTTCGAGCAGACCGGCGTGACCGTGATCCCGCCCGGCTGCGGCGCCTGCATCGGCTGCGGCCCCGGCGTGTCCGAGACCGCCGAGCAGGTGACCGTCTCGGCCATCAACCGCAACTACAAGGGCCGCTCCGGCCCGGGCAAGCTCTACCTCGCGAGCCCGCTCACGGTCGCCGCGTCGGCCGTCACCGGCCGGATCACCGCCTGGCGCGAGGGGCTGTTCGGGTAGGAGCCGGCCTGGACCCCACGGATCTTCGACGCGGCGCGGGGGACGCGAACGGACGCGAGGCAGGGCCTGCAGGCCGGGCGCACGGAGGTCCACGAGGCGCGCCGTCGCTGGGGCGAGGGCGACCGGCGGGAGGTGGTGCCTCCGCATTGGCCCCTTGCCCTGGCCTTTCTCCACGGGGCCCGCGTCGCTGGGTCTGCGCAGGCCACAAGCGCCGGGGACGGCGGCACCGGAGAAGGTCCCTCGCGCACCCGCACAGGTCGAACTCGGGCCCCGCTGCGGCGCCCCCTGTCGACGCCCTGGGCGGCCTCGCGCCGACCGCACTGCCCGGGACTCTCGCGGGCGAGAGCCCCCGCTCTGGAGGCGCACGGGGGCGCGCGCGATCGGGTGCACCGAGGAGGAAGGAGGTGGGAGTATCCTCGACGGGCCAGGGACTCTCGCCGCCAGGGGCGCCATGACTATCGACGAAACGCTCATGCGCTTTGACGGTGGGCGCGCAAGACTCATGGAGTATCGCGCGACTCACTCGACGTTCACGGTGCGCTTGACGAAGCCATCTGCGTCGAGCGTAGGCGCGTACGACGAAGTGAACGTCGTCTGCGTGGGTACCAACTGGATCGCAGCACATGTTCACTGGATGCCCTGCGAACTGCGCCTCAGCCGGACTTCGTCCGAGAGCCCATGGCCAGACAGCTGGCACCTGCAGGACGCCGCCGCCGGGTTCAGCCTGTTTTGCCTCTTCGTTCATGTATTCGAATGCACTTGGGGAGGGCCGAGCGATGACGAGCCACCCCGATCAGGAGCGACGCCCCGCGCTGATGAGCCGGGCTGAAGGATCGGGCTCCTGCCGGGTGGGGCAACACTCTATGTCCCTTCCAGTATCATCACCCCTCCCAGGTTTGTGGCTCGTCCAGGCCCGCCGCAGGCCTCCGGCGGGCCTCTCGTCCCGCTTTCTGACCCCATTCGCGCCCCTACCCGCGCACATCCCTGTACGCGCCGCGAGCCCGGGCCACTCACGGGTCCCGGGCTGCTCGGTCGGCGGAGGTCGGCCAGCGCATCGCACCATCACCCCTCCCAGGTTTGTGGCAGGGCCCGCCCGCCGGGGTCGCCCTGCTGCCCGAGTGCGCCGCCTTCTGACCCCATTCGCGCCCCTACCCGCGCACATCCCCGTACGCGCCGCGAGCCCGAACCCCTCGCGGGTCCCGGGCTGCTCGGTCGGCGGAGGTCGGCCAGCGCATCGGCGAGCCCGAACCCCTCGCGGGTTCCAGGCTGCACGGTGCCATCACCCCTTCGGCGAGCCCGAACCCCTCGCGGGTTCCGGGCTGCGCGGTGCCATCACCCCTCCCAGGTTTGTGGCAGGGCCCGCCCGCCAGTGTCTGAGTGTCCGCTCTGTCCACAGCCTTCAAGCGAAATGCGGGTTGGTACTCTATGGCTCTTGCCCTGAGTGCCATCCGGGCGGCTACAACGTCATCACCCAGGGAGTGCAAACAAGTGGGCCCAAAAGATATCGCAGCGGCCGCTGAGAGCTTGAAGCCGGGGGAGCGCGCAGTCATAGAACTCGCCAAGTTCCCCGGCGACCTCTGCACAATCTTGTTTGACAGTTGGAGTCCGGCTAGCAGCAGCATCCACTTTGCATACGTGGATGCCGAATCCGGAGCAGTCATTAGCCCGCACTTTGTTCTTCCATTGAGTGTAGTCTCGGCTCTAAGGAGGATTCAGGGGGGCGGGCCGTCGACCTCTGAAGGACCGGACGTAGACGAGCCACCCCGATCCGGAGCGACGCCGCCCTCGGCTGAGCCGGGGTGACGGAGCAGGCGCTCGCCGAGCGGGGGGCGCGCGTTGTCACGTGCGCGTTGTGGAGGAGCCGGTCCATGGCGTCGATGGTACGGCCGTGCTCGAAGGAGGCCCGTCGTCGCCGGCGTCATCACCCCTCCCAGGTTTGTGTCACCCGTCATCACCCCTCCCAGGTTTGTGGCTCGTCCAGGCCCGCCGTAGGCCTCCAGCGGGCCTCTCGTCCCGCTTTCTGACCCCATTCGCGCCCCTACCCGCGCACATCCCTGTACGCGCCGCGAGCCCGGGCCACTCACGGGTCCCGGGCTGCTCGGTCGGCGGAGGTCGGCCAGCGCATCGACGACGAGCGTCGCAGCGGGGCCGGGGCCCAGGTCAGGGCGGCGCGCGCGGGGGGCTGCCGTCTCCGCGGCCGCCGTCGTCGCCCGCTTCCGTGCTCTCCCCGGCCTTCGCGACGCGCGCCCCGTGGAAGCAGGGCAGGCCGAAGGTGCCATGCGGGAACACGACCTTGCGGTTGCCCTCGCGCCAGAGGCGGCGGGTCTCGTGGACCTCCTTGCGCCAGGCCTGCAGGCCCTGGATCGCCTCGATCCGGGCCTCTCGGTCCTTGCAGGCGATCCGCGGGTTCCGGGCGAAGGCAGGGAAGCAGTCGCCGACGCTCCGCCGCGGATCCTCGAGCAGGATCTTCTCGAGCCCGATCGGGGCCCGCAGGCCTGCGAGACGGCGCTCCTCGCGGGCCTTCGCGAGCCCCTCGTCGAGGAGACGCTGGAAGTGCGCCCGGACCTCGGCCAGGCTCATATGCTCGTAGCCGGGCGGCGGCACGGGCCGGACCACGACCCGGTCGGGCAGCTTCGAGCGGACCCGCTCGGGCCGCGGCGCCCGCTCCTTGCGCTTGGCGGCCCGGCGGCGCTTGGCCTTCCGCCGCTCGCGCGCCACGTCGAGCTGCTGCTGCCGCCGCTTCGACCGCCCGCGCCGCGCGTCCTGCTCGCGCTCCGCCCGGCGCCGACGCGCGTCCTCCTCGTGCGCCTCGCGCTCCTCGCGACGCAGCTCCTCGAGCCGGGCCTCCTCCGCGCTGATCGAGCCCTCGCGGACACGCTTCGGCCGCTTGCCCCCGAAGAACGCCGACTTCGGCTTGTCGAAGGCGAGCTCGGTCCCCCAGTGCTCGGGGAGGACCTTCACCCCGGGCCAGTCCTCGAGCCGGTCGACGATCCCGTCCTTCACGACCTGGACCCAGGTGTAGACGAGCTGCTGCTCGAGGGCGGCGCGATCGTGGACCTCGACGTTGCCGTAGCTGCCCTGCTGGAAGAGCGCGCCGCCGCGCCCGAAGCGGGCGTTGATCGCGCGCGCGCTGAGCCCGAAGAGGTGCTGGTGGAAGCGGGGCAGCGAGGAGTGCTCGCCCGCGCCGGGCAGGTCGGTGCAGTTCTCGTGCACGTGCGTCGTGTGCTGCATGAAGGCGTGGAGCCGCACGCCCGGGTTCTGCTCGGCCGCGCGGCCGAGCGCGTAGCCGAGGATCTGCACGACCTCCTCGTGCGGGTTGAGGTACGGGCGTCGCTCGACCGTCCGCCGCGTGACGGCGTGCGTCCTCCTCGACTCCAACCGGCGCGGCAGCGACATGGCAGGACCCGGCAGGCGCACGGCGTGCCGGGCGCGCGCCCCCGCGGCCACGGGACTTGACCTCGGCCCGTGCGGACGTCGCCCGCTCCGTGGCTACCGGACGAGCAAGTCCTTCCCTCCGACCTCCACGACGAGACGCAGCGCCTCACGGGGCTCGGGTCGCAGATGAGGCCGGCGGGCCGTCGGCGTCGCGCGCGCTACCGGCGCTTCTTCGGCCGCGGCGCCTTGCCGCGCAGCGCGGCCTTGCGCTCGTCGTCCTCGCCGGCCTCGGCCGGATCCTCGGTCATCGCCTCCCTGGCCGCCTCGAGCCAGGGAAGCTGCTCGAGGTAGCTCATGCCCTTCTCGTTGAGGCGGGCCTTCGCGCCGAGGACCTTCCCCGTGCGGAAGTCGAGCCCGCACTTGGTGCAGATCACCTGGTCCATGTCGATCCGGTGCCGGCAGGCGGGGCAGTGGAACTTCGACGGCCGCACCTGCGCCTGCCGCTCCCAGGCCTCCTCGGCGTCGGTCGCGAGCATGAGCTTGGACGGCATGACGACCGGGCGCGGCGGAGGCCCGCGGTCCTCGAAGTAGGCGAGGTACTCGTCCCAGTGCGGGGGAGGCCGGAGCTGGATCTTCTCGCGCGGCGGCGGCGCGCCGGGCACCTCGACCGGGCCGCCGCAGTGCGGGCACTTCCCGCGTCGGCCCTCCGTGCCCGGGGGGAAGCGCACCCGCTTGCCGCAGTCGTGGAACAGCTCGGGCACGGCGGGCTCGCCCCCCTGTCGGCGCCGCGCGGCGCGACGCCGGCGCGATGCTACGCCGGGCCGGTCTCCGGGGCCAGCCGAAGGCATCCGACCGGCGTGGACGACCCGCCGGGCCCCCCGTGCTCGACCGGCCCGGGCGTGCCAGAATCCGGGGCATGCAGCTCAAGGTGCGTTGCCGCTGTCAGGTGACCCGCACGATCGACACGGGGAAGGTCGGCCCGTTCCGCCTGCGGTGCAAGCAGTGCGGGGACGTGCTGTTCGACCCGCGCGCCGAGGCGGCCGAGCCGGTGGTCCTCGACGACCGCCCCGGAGTCGAGGACTCGACCTTCTTCCGCCGCCTCCAGGAGTCGGCCGAGATCAAGGTCCTCATGTCGAGCGACGGCGAGGAGTCGCCGCCGTGCCCGAAGCACCCCGACCGTCGGGTCGTCGCCGCGTGCACGCGCTGCTCGCGCCTGCTCTGCAAGCGCTGCCTCGACCGGATCGACGACGACTTCGTGTGCTCGTCGTGCGTGGCCGAGGCCGCCGGGGCCAAGCCCCCGCCGGGCGGCCTCATGGCCTGGTTCCGGCGCGTCCTCGGCGGCTGACCCGGGACCGGGCCAACGGGCCCCCGTCCCGGACGTATCCGTGACGCACCCTCGGTCCGCGCGGCCCGCCCCCCGACGCCGGGGCCCGGGCCCGCCGCGGCGGGTGGGAACCCCGGACGGGAGGCAGTCGTGACGAGACGGACGCACGTAGGCGCGCTGGCCGGCTGCGTGGTCGCCCTGGGCCTCGCGGCCCCGGCCGCGGCGCAGGACCCGGGCGGTCGCGGGCGCGGCCAGCAGGGCGAGGGGGAGGGGCAGCAGCGCCGGCGCGGGCCCCCGTTCGCAGACCCGAACTGGTCGAACGACGCGGTGGAGATGCTCAAGGCCGAGCTCGACCTCGACCCGGGGCAGGTCGTCGAGGTCAAGAAGGCGCTCGACGAGGGCATGCGCGCGGCCATGCAGCAGGCGGCCGAGCTGTGGAACCCCGACCAGGGGTTCCAGCTCCCCGACCAGAACCGCATGCGCGAGGTGTTCGAGAAGGCGCGCGTCGACATCGCGAAGCGGATCGACGCCGTGCTGACCCCGGCGCAGCGGCGCGAGTTCGAGGCGCTCGTCGACCAGTTCGACCGCCGCTCGCAGGAGTTCGCGCAGCGCCGCCAGGCCTGGGAGGACCCGACCGCGCTGTTCGACCCGCCGCCGATCTCGCGGCGCGTGCTGCTCGACAAGGCCGAGCGCTCGCTCTTCCTCGGCCCGGACGAGACGCAGGTGATCATGCCGTTCATCGCGCGCGTCGTGGACCTGCGGATCGCGCTCAACGAGGGCCGGAAGGTCCGCCGGGACGACCTGCGCAACGCGATCGAAGGCGGCGCCAGCCCCAAGGAGGTCGACCAGCGGGTCGACGAGATCCGCGCGGCGGCGGAGTTCCAGCGGCTCGAGCTGGCGGCGGCCGAGCAGGCGCTCCGCGAGCTGCTGACGGTCGAGCAGGAGGTCCGTCTGGTCGCCATGGGGGTCCTGGAGTAGAAGGACCGACCGCGCGGGCCACGTCAGGGGCCGCAGGCGGGAGCAGCCCCAGCGTGAACGACGCGGCGACCTCGACCCGGATCCTCGACACCTACCTGCGCGGGATCGAGCGCCTCGCCGCGGTCGCGGTCGAGGTCGAGGCCCTCGAGCGCGAGGTGGCCGGGCGCGAGGCCGAGGCGCTCCGGGCCCTCCTCGACGCGCTGCGCCCGCTCGTCCCGCAGCTCGCGCGGCCGGTGTCGATCCGCGAGCCGTGGCTCGGCTCGGGCGTGGACCGGCCGTTCCGGGAGCGCGGCGTGCCGGTCACGCAGAGCTTCCAGCAGGACCGCGAGGCGGGGGGCCGGATCACGCATCACGGCGAGGTCCTCCTCCTGCTCGAGGACGGGCGGCTCCTCGAGCTGCAGCTCCACGGGAGCTGGCGCGAGGGCCCGCCGGTGACCGAGGCGACCTGGCGGGTCGAGGCGAGCGAGCGCGCGCTCACGCCCACGTGGGCGCGCGCGAACCTGCGGGCCGTCCTCGTGGGCTTGCTCGACTGCCTGCGCGAGGCGCTCGTGAAGGGGCGGGCGGAGCGCGACGCCCTCCGCGCGCGGCTCGACCTGCTCGAGCAGGTCGACGCCCTCCTGCGCGAGGGCTGATCCGTGGCGGCGGGCGGCCAGCGCGGGCCACGGGTGCGCGCTCGCGCGGGCACCCGGGGGCGGTCACGGGCCGCGCGGCGGCCGCCCCCGGGCGACGGCCCCCGCGCGGGGACCTTCCCCACGGGCGAGGTGCTCGCGACGCTCGCGCGCGAGGCGCCGGGCTGGGGCGCCCCGGTCGTGGCCTTCATGGGCCGCGCCGGCGCCGATCCGTTCAGGATCCTCGTGTCGTGCCTCCTGAGCCTGCGGACGCGCGACCAGGTGACGGCGGCGGCGAGCGCGAGCCTGTTCCGTCGGGCGCGCACGCCGCGCGGGCTGCTCCGCCTCGACGAGGACGCGCTCGCGGCGCTGATCCGCCCGGTCGGCTTCTACCGGACGAAGGCCCGCACGCTGCGCGAGGTCTCGCGGCTCCTCCTCGAGCGCCACGCCGGGCGCGTCCCGCGCGACCTCGACGCCCTGCTCGCGCTCCCCGGCGTCGGGCGCAAGACGGCGAACCTCGTCGTGACCCAGGCGTTCGGCGACCCGGGGATCTGCGTCGACACGCACGTCCACCGGATCCCCAACCGCTGGGGCCTCCTCGCGACGCGGACGCCCGAAGAGAGCGAGGACGCGCTCCGTCGCCTCGTCGAACCCGCCTGGTGGGTCGACCTGAACCCCCTCCTCGTCGCCTTCGGCCAGACGATCTGTCAGCCGGTCTCGCCCCGGTGCTCGACCTGCCCGGTCGCCCCCGCCTGCGCCCGGGTCGGGGTCGTTCACAGCCGGTGAGCATTGCCCTAACAGGACTTGCGATCCCGGCGCGGTCGCGCCGGGGGGCCCGGGGGGCCCGCGCGCGACGTGTTCCGACGCGGGGCTGGTCGGGGGTTGACGCGCCCGTATAATCCCCGGCTTCCCGCGGGGGTGCACCTCGCGGTCGCGCCGCTCGTTCGCGGCCGACCCGCGCCGGACGGCCCCCCTCGCAGTCGCCAACGAAGGCTCGTCATGCCCACGATCAATCAGCTCATCCGGAACCCGCGCAAGCGCGTCGAGTGGAAGTCGAAGAGCCCCGTGCTCGAGGGCTGCCCGCAGAAGCGCGGGGTGTGCCTCCAGGTCAAGACCATGACCCCGAAGAAGCCGAACTCGGCGCTGCGCAAGATCGCGCGCGTGCGCCTGAGCAACGGCCGCGAGATCACGGCCTACATCCCGGGCGAGGGGCACAACCTCCAGGAGCACTCGATCGTGCTCGTCCGTGGCGGCCGCGTGCGCGACCTCCCGGGCGTCCGCTACCACATCATCCGCGGCACCCTCGACACCCTCGGGGTCGACGGGCGCAAGCAGAGCCGCTCGAAGTACGGCGCGAAGCGGCCGAAGGCCTAGGAGCACCCGTCATGCCCAGCAAGTACCGCTCGACGAGCCGGTTCATCCAGCCCGACCCGCGCTACCGCCACCTGCTCGTGGCGAAGTTCGCGAACTGCATCATGCGCGACGGGAAGAAGCGCACGGCCTACACGATCGTCTACGACGCGATGGACGAGATCGCGACGCGGATCAAGGACCGTGAGCCGCTCGAGGTCTTCGAGTCGGCGGTCGCGAACGTGAAGCCCATGATCCAGGTCCGCTCGCGCCGCGTCGGCGGCGCCACCTACCAGGTCCCCATGGAGGTGAAGAAGAAGCGGGCCACGGCGCTGGCGATCCGCTGGATCCTCGAGGCCGCCCGCAAGAAGAAGGGCCGCCCCATGTTCAAGCGCCTCGCCGACGAGCTCGTCATGGCGTACCGCAAGGAGGGCACGGCCATGTCGACGCGCGACAACGTGCACAAGATGGCCGAGGCCAACAAGGCGTTCGCCCACCTCACCTGGTAGGCCGGTCCGGCCGCGCGGCGCCCCCGTCGACCCACGCGAACGAGCGGGGGGCCCGGGGGCGTCGGTCCGTACCGGCGGCCGCGGCCGAGGCCGCGGCCCCGCACTGACGGCCCCGCGCCGGGGCAGGAGCCAGCCGTGGCGAAGAAGCAGGGCCCGAAGGGCTTCCCGATCGAGCGGATCCGCAACATCGGGATCATCGCGCACGTCGACGCGGGCAAGACGACCACGACCGAGCAGATCCTCTACTACTCGGGCAAGCAGCACCGGATCGGCGCGGTCGACGAGGGGAACACGACGACCGACTACCTGCCGGAGGAGCAGGAGCGCGGGATCACGATCGTCGCCGCGGCCGTCACGACGCACTGGACGCCGAGCACGAGCGGGGTCGACCACCGGCTCAACCTGATCGACACGCCCGGGCACATCGACTTCACGGCCGAGGTCGAGCGGTCGCTGTCGGTGCTCGACGGCGCGATCGGCGTGTTCTGCGGCGTCGCCGGCGTCCAGGCGCAGTCCGAGACCGTCTGGAAGCAGGCCTCGCGCTACCGCGTCCCGCGGATCGCCTACGTGAACAAGCTGGACCGGAGCGGCGCGTCGTTCCAGGCCGTGCTCGAGGACATCGAGGCGCGGCTCGACGGGCTCCCGCTCGCCGTGCAGCTCCCGATCGGCGCGGAGCGCGACTTCAAGGGCGTCGTCGACCTGCTCACGCTCGAGGCGTGGACCTGGACGGACGGGGACCCGCCGCCGCCGCCCGAGCGCGGCGCGCCGCCGCCGGACGTGCTCGAGGAGGCGCAGCTCTGGCGCGAGCAGCTCGTGGAGCGGCTCGCGGACCTCGACGAGGAGGTCGCGGCGCGCTTCCTCGAGGAGCAGCCGTGCGACGCGGCGCTCCTGCGGGCGGCGATCCGCCGCGTCACGCTCTCGCGGCGCGCGTTCCCCGTGCTCTGCGGCGCCTCGTTCCGGCACAAGGGCACGCAGCCGCTCCTCGACGCGATCTGCGACTACCTGCCGAGCCCGCTCGACCGCCCGCCCGTGCAGGGCAAGCGCCCGAAGGGGCGCAAGGGGGCGCTGCGCCACGACGACCCGGACGCCTGGCTCGAGGCCGAGCGCCCGCCCTCGCCGACGGCGCCGTTCTGCGCGTTCGCCTTCAAGACGATCTCGAACCCGACGGGCGACCTGACCTTCCTGCGCGTCTACTCGGGCACCTCGGACGGGAGCGAGCAGCTCCTGAGCGGGCGCGAGGGCAAGAAGGAGCGCCTGGGGCGGATCTACGTCGTCGACGCGAGCAAGAAGACGCCGGTCGAGCAGTGCTGCGCGGGGGACATCGTGGGCGTCGTCGGGCTCCGCTACACGCGCACCGGCGACACGCTCTCCGACCCCGACCACCCGATCCTGCTGGGCGCGATCGTGTTCCCGCTCCCCGTCGTGTCCATGGCGGTCGAGCCGAAGACCTCGGCGGACCGCGACAAGCTCGGGCAGGTCCTCGAGACCATGGCCAAGGACGACCCGACCTTCCGGGTGCGGCTCGACGGCGAGACCGGGCAGACCGTGATCTCCGGCATGGGCGAGCTCCACCTCGAGGTGATCGCCGACCGGATCAAGCGCGAGTGGAAGGTCGAGTGCAAGGTCGGCAAGCCGCGCGTGAGCTACAAGCAGCGCTTCGCGGCCGCGGCGCGCGGGCGCGCCACCTACGAGGTCGAGCACGCCGGCAAGCGCATGTTCGCGAGCGTCGAGCTCGAGGTCGAGCCGGTGCCCGAGCTCCCGGGCGGGCTCCAGGTCGAGCTCACGGCGCCGCCCGAGCAGGTGCCCGAGGAGTTCCACAAGGCGATCGAGGACGCGCTGCGCGCGAAGGCGAGCGGGCTGGGCGAGTGGGGCGACCCGCTGATCGACGCGCGGATCCGCGTGACGGGCGGGACGTTCGACCCGCAGGACTCGTCGGAGCCGGCCTACGCGGCGGCCGCGAGCCGCGCGCTCGAGGACGCCGCCGAGCGCGCCGGCCTGGTCTCCCTCGAGCCGGTCATGACCCTGAGCGTCGACGTGACCGAGGACCTGTTCGGGACGATCATCCAGGACATGCAGGGCCGGCGGGCCGAGATCCTCGCGACGACCGTCGTCAAGGACCTGCGCCGGATCACCGCCGCCGTCCCCCTCGCCGAGATGTTCGGCTACGCCTCCGACATCCGCTCCCGGACCCAGGGCCGGGCCAGCTTCACGCTCGAGCCGCGCAGCTACGCCGTCGTGCCCGAGGGCAAGCGGCCCAAGCTCTTCTGAGGCTCCGGGGCCCGGCGGACCGGGCTCCCGGCCCAGGCCCCGCGCCGCGTTCGGCGTGAAGATTGACTGCCAAGCGCGGAGGCCGTAATCTCCTCCGCGATACGCGGCGCGGTGCCTCTCCACCCCTCGGGGCGGGGGCGTCCCGTGCGGCGCGACGCAACCCGAGTGTCCGAAGTTACTTCGGCGTGCGAGTTGACGTTCGAGCGGCGCAGCCTATAATCTGCGCTTTCGCGTCGTCCCCAATCGCTGCATAACTACCTACGCCGCAAGGGGTAACGTACCCAGCGGCCGGGTCAGGTCAGGCAAAGAGTCATGGAACGCATTCGGATTCGCATGGAGGCCTACGACCACGAGGTCCTCGACCAGTCGGCCGCGGAGCTCGTGAACAAGGCCAAGGAGACCGGCGCGCGCGTGTCGGGGCCGATCCCGCTGCCCACGCGGGTCGAGCGCTACACCGTGCTCCGGTCGCCGCACGTGGACAAGAAGTCCCGTGAGCAGTTCGAGATGCGGACGCACAAGCGCCTCATCGACATCACCGAGGCCACGGGCCGGACGGTGAACGCGATCACGCTGGTGCAGATGCCCGCGGGCGTCCACATCAGCGCCAACATCACCGCCCAGGCGTAGCGGAGAGCAGCCATGGTCACCGCGCTTCTCGGACGCAAGCTGCGCATGACGCAGCTCTGGGACCAGGACGGGAACGTCAAGCCCGTCACGGTCATTCAGGCCGGCCCCTGCCGCGTCGTGCAGGTCAAGGGCAAGGACGGCCGCGAGTCGTACACGGCCGCGCAGCTCGGCTTCGAGGAGCTGCCGAACAAGAACGGCGGCAAGGGCGACCCGCGGGTCAACAAGCCCATGCTCGGCCACTTCAAGAAGCACGGCACGACGCCCTACCGCGTGATCCGTGAGGTCCGCACGGCCGACGCGAAGTCGCTGCCGGAGTCGGGCGCCCTGCTCAAGGTCGATCAGGTGTTCGCCGGCGTGAAGCGGGTGGACGTGATCGGGACGAGCAAGGGCCGCGGCTTCGCCGGGTGCATCAAGCGCCACAAGTTCGGCGGCGGCCGCGCGACCCACGGCTCGAAGAACCACCGCGAGCCGGGCGCGATCGGGCAGAACCAGAGCGGTCACAGCATCATCCGCGGCAAGCGCCTGCCGGGTCACTTCGGCCACGCCAAGCGCACGGTGCGGAACCTCGAGGTCGTCAAGGTCGAGGGCGAGCACGACCTGCTCTACGTGCAGGGCGCGATCCCGGGGCCCCCGGGCGGCCTCGTCTACGTCCGCAAGTCGATCCGGAGCTAGAGGCGACACCATGGCGATCGAGCTGAAGACGATCGACGCGACCGGCAAGCCCGCGGGCTCGGTCCAGGTCGACGAGGCGGCCCTGGGGGGCATGGTCAAGCACCGGCTGCTCCACCAGGCGGCCGTGATGTACCACGCCAACCTGCGGCAGGGCACCCACTGCACGAAGACCCGGGCCGAGGTCAGCGGGTCGACGAAGAAGCTCTACAAGCAGAAGGGCACCGGCCGGGCGCGCGCGGGCAACCGCAAGAGCGGGACCCGGGTCGGCGGCGGCGTGATCCACGGCCCGAAGCCGCGCGACTACTCGTTCAGCATGCCCCAGAAGCAGCGGCAGGCGGCGCTGCGCGCGGCGCTCCTCGGCAAGGCCAAGGACGGCGAGCTGCACATCGTCACGAGCCTCGCCTTCGAGGCGCCGAAGACGAAGCAGATCACCGGCCTGCTCGCGAGCCTCGGCCTGACCGGCCAGACGGTCCTCGTCGGGACCGACGGCCTCAAGCGCAACGTCCACCTCTCGGCGCGCAACGTGCCCGGGGTGACCGTCGTCCCCGCCGCCGAGGTGAACGCCCGGCAGGCCCTCGTCCACAAGCACCTGCTCCTCGAGCAGGCCGCGTTCGAGCGCCTCACGGCGCCGGCCGCGCCCATCAAGCGCTCGCGCAAGCCGAAGGGCACGCGCAAGGCCGCCGCCGGCACCGTCCGCGGCGCGGAGGGTTGAGCCGTGCACCTCGATCCGTACACGATCATCAAGGCCGCGCAGATCACCGAGAAGCTCACGACCGCCAACGAGCGGTCGAACGTCTACGGCTTCAAGGTCGACCGGCGCGCGAACAAGATCCAGATCCGGCAGGCCGTCGAGTCCATCTGGGGCGTGAAGGTCGTCGGGGTCCGAACCATGATCCGCAAGGGCAAGCCGCGCCGGGTGAAGGCCAACTGGACCCACCAGCCCGACTGGAAGCGCGCCCTGGTGAAGCTGGCCGAGGGCCAGCGGATCGAGAGCTGAGGCCGTGGGCATCCGCAACCTGAACCCGACGTCGCCTGGCCGGCGGGGCATGCAGGTCTCCGACTGGTCGGACCTGACGAACAAGAACCGCAACCAGCCCGAGCCGTCGCTGCTCGAGAAGATCTCGAAGAGCGGCGGGCGCAACCACCACGGGGTGGTCACGGCGCGCGCGCGCGGCGGCGGCCACAAGGCCATCTACCGCAAGGTCGACTTCAAGCGCGACAAGGACGGCGTGCCCGCCAAGGTCGTGCAGGTCGAGTACGACCCGAACCGCACGGCGCGGATCGCGCTCCTCGCCTACGCGGACGGGGAGAAGCGCTACATCCTCGCGCCGGTCGGCCTCGAGGTCGGCCAGACGATCATGTCGGGCGAGACCGCCGAGCCGCGCGTCGGCAACGCGATGGCGCTCCGGCAGATCCCGACCGGCCTCGAGATCCACAACGTGGAGCTCCAGCCCGGGCGCGGCGGTCAGCTCGGGCGGGCCGCGGGCACCCTGATCAAGCTCATGGCGAAGGAGGGGCGTCACGCGACGATCCAGCTCCCGTCGGGCGAGACGCGCAAGGTGCCGATCGAGTGCCGGGCCACGATCGGGCAGCTCGGCAACACCGACCACAACACGATCGTGCTCGGGAAGGCGGGCCGGCACCGCTGGCACGGCTACCGGCCGATTTCGCGCGGCTCGTGCCGCAACCCGCACGACCACCCCATGGGCGGCGGCGAGGGCAAGCGGGCCGGCGGCCGGCACCCGGTCGGCCCGAAGGGCACGATCGCCAAGGGCGGGAAGACCCGCAAGGGCAAGGCCCGGTCGAACAAGTTCATCGTCCGCAGCCGCAAGAAGCAGGGCGGAAGGGGCTAAGCCGTGAGTCGCTCGCTCAAGAAGGGGCCGTTCGTCGACGCGAAGCTGCTGCGCAAGGTGCAGACGCAGAAGGAGACGGGCGATCGCCAGCCGATCAAGACCTGGGCGCGGGCCTGCACCGTGGTCCCCGAGTTCGTGAACCACACCTTCGAGGTCCACAACGGCAAGGTCTTTCACAAGGTGTTCGTGGTCGAGGACATGGTCGGGCACAAGCTCGGCGAGTTCTCGCCGACCCGCGTGTTCCGCGGGCACACGGGCAAGAAGGTCAAGGGGGCCTGAACGTGGCTGGCAACAAGCGGCGTCGCAACGACGCCCCCGACGCGCCCGAGTTCCGCGCGTCCCATCGCTACGCCAAGATCTCGCCGCGCAAGGCCCGGCTGGTCATGGACGCCATCCGCGACCTCCCGGTCTCGCGGGCGCTCGACCAGCTCCGGCACATGCCGCAGCGGGGCGCGGCCCTGATCGACAAGGTCCTCAAGAGCGCGATCGCGAACGCCGACCGCGCGATCGAGGACGAGCGCGTCCGCGACCCGGGCGGCGTCAAGATCGAGCCCCAGCCGGCCGTGGACGTCGACGACCTGTACGTCCACGACGCGCGCGTCGACGAGGGCCCCCGGCTCAAGCGCTGGATGCCGCGCGCGCGCGGCTCGGCGTACCCGTATCGCAAGTTCTACTCGCATCTCGTGATCGGCCTGCGGCCTCGCACGTCCGCCGGCCGGGAGGGCTGACCGTGGGGCAGAAGGTTCGCCCGACCGGCTTCCGCGTCGGCGTCACCGACGACTGGCGCTCGCGCTGGTTCGCCAAGAAGAAGGACTTCGGGACCCTCCTCGTCGAGGACCAGAAGATCCGTGACGCCGTGAAGCGGGAGTACGGCTTCGCCGGCATCCCGCGCGTCGACATCGAGCGCAAGACCGAGGGCGGCGCCGTCACGGTGATCATCCGCACGGCGCGGCCGGGCGTGATCATCGGGCGCAAGGGCGCCAAGGTCGACAAGCTCAAGGACGAGCTGGCGACGATCACGAAGAAGACCGTCGACCTGAAGATCCAGGAGATCGACCGGCCCGAGCTCGACGCGCAGCTCGTGGCCGAGGGTGTGGCCGAGCAGCTCAAGAAGCGCATGAGCTTCCGCCGCGTGCTCAAGAAGTCGCTCGAGCTCACGATGGGGGCGGGGGCCAAGGGCTGCCGGCTCATGGTCTCGGGGCGGCTCGGCGGCCACGACATGGCCCGCTGCGAGCACGCCCACGAGGGCTCGATCCCGCTCAGCACGCTCCGCGCGGACATCGACTACGGGCAGGCGCTCGCGGTCACGACGCACGGCTCGATCGGCGTGAAGTGCTGGGTCTACCGCGGCCTGCTCAAGCAGGGTGAGCGGCGGCGCGCGGCCTCGATCCCGGCCGTCGACCCGAACGAGGCCCACTTCGGCGGCGGGGAGGGCTGAGCCATGGCCCTGATGCCGAAGCGGGTCAAGCACCGCAAGGTCATGCGCGGGAGCGTGCGCGGGTTCGCGCACCGCGGCAACCGCGTCGTGTTCGGTGATCACGGGATCCAGGCCCTCGAGGCAGGCTGGATCTCGGCGCAGGTGATCGAGGCGGCGCGCATCACGGCGAACCGCTTCCTGGGCGGCGAGGGCCGCCTCTACATCCGGCTGTTCCCCCACAAGCCGCTGACCTCGAAGCCGCTCGAGGTGCGCATGGGCACGGGCAAGGGCGAGCCGGAGTACTGGGCGGCCGAGATCCGCCCGGGTCAGGTCCTCTACGAGATCGCCGGCGTGCCGGAGGAGGTCGCCAAGCGCGCCTTCGCCCGCGTCGCCCACAAGCTGCCGCTCAAGGTCCGCTACGTGCCCCGGAGGACGCAGTGACGCTCGAGGAGATCCGAGGCCTCGCCACGGAGGACCTCGCCAAGGCCAGCGCCACGGCCCGCGAGGAGCTGTTCAAGCGGCGCTACGCCATGCAGACCGAGGCCGTCGAGAACACGGCCGCGATCCGCGACCTGCGCAAGCGGATCGCCCGGATCGAGACGATTCGCGCCGAGCGCACCCGCGTCGCCGCGAAGCAAGGGAGCTGATCCATGAGCGACGCCGCTCCGGCCGGGACCCCGGCCAAGAACAAGCAGTACCGGGACAGGTCCCGCGGCGAGCGCCGCGAGGTCCAGGGGCTCGTCGTGTCGACGAAGATGGAGAAGACCATCATCGTCGAGACCGAGCGCATGATCCGGCACCCGAAGTACAAGAAGTTCATCCGGCGCCACTCGAGGGTCTACGCCCATGACGAGAAGGGCGAGGCGAAGGTGGGTGACCTGGTCCGCGTGACCGAGGCGCGCCCCATCTCCAAGCTCAAGCGCTTCTCGCTCGCCGCCGTCGTCAAGCGGGCGGGGGAGGCCTGACATGATCCAGATGGAGACGATGCTCGACGTGGCGGACAACACCGGCGCCAAGAAGGCGAAGATGATCCGCTCGCTCGGGCGCTCGAACAGCCGCATCGCCCAGCTCGGCGACATCATCGTCGCCCACGTGCGCACGGCCACCCCCGGCGCCGAGGTCAAGAAGGGCGACGTCGTGCGCGGCGTGATCGTCCGTCAGCGCAAGAAGTACCGGCGCCCCGACGGGAGCTGGATCCGGTTCGACAAGAACGCGATGGTGATCCTCCAGGACGTCGAGTCCCGCAACCCGAAGGGGACCCGAATCTTCGGCGCCGTGGCCCGTGAGCTGCGGCAGAAGAAGTTCACGAAGATCATCTCGCTCGCGGCGGAGGTCGTCTGACCGTGGCTCACACTGGCAAGGGGCAGAAGCGCTTCCTGCGCGCCCGCCGCGCGGCGGCGGTGGCCGGCACGAAGCACCTCGAGAAGCTCCACGTGAAGAAGGACGACGAGGTCGAGATCATCAGCGGCACCGAGAAGGGCAAGCGCGGCAAGGTCATGCGCGCGATCCCCTCGGCCGGGCAGGTCGTCGTCCAGGGCGTGAACCGCCGCTGGAAGCACCTCCGCCGCACCCAGCAGAACCCCCAGGGCGGCCGGGTCGAGCGCGAGTGCCCGATCCCCGCCTGCAAGGTCAAGAAGGTCGGGGCGTAGCGCCATGGCGAAGAACAAGACCAGCGGGGGCGGCGGGGGCGGCAAGGTCGAGGGGAGCAGCAAGATCTCCTTCAAGGCCAAGCCGAAGAAGAAGACGGCCGGGCCGCCGAGCGAGCCGCCGCCGGCGCCTCGGCTCCGCGCCCACTACGAGGCCGTCGCCCGGCCCGCGCTCATCGAGAAGTTCCAGCACAAGGGCCCGATGTCGGTCCCCCGGCTCACGAAGATCGTCGTGAGCATGGGCATCGGCGACGCGAACGAGAACCCGCGCAAGCTCGAGGCCCTCGTCGACGACCTCGAGACGATCACGGGGCAGCGCCCCGCGGTCACGAAGGCCCGCGTCTCGATCGCGAACTTCAAGCTCCGCGAGGGCATGGCGGTCGGGTGCCGCGTCACCCTCCGCGGCGCGCGCATGTGGGAGTTCTTCGACCGCCTGGTGACGGCCGTGATCCCGCGGCTCCGCGACTTCCGCGGCCTCTCGTCGAAGTCCTTCGACGGGCGCGGCAACTACGCCATGGGCCTGCCGGACCAGATCTGCTTCCCGGAGGTCAAGGCCGACCGGGTCGAGTTCTACAACGGGATGAACCTCGTCA
This sequence comes from Planctomycetota bacterium, assembly GCA_024711205.1. GTDB lineage: Bacteria > Planctomycetota > J058 > J058 > J058 > JANJTH01. Next base: position 19,595 of record JANJTH010000939.1, read on the forward strand.
TGTGCACGACGGCCCGGAGCGACGAGGAGGCGCGCGAGCTGCTGCGGCTGCTCGGCCTCCCGTTCGTGAACCTCCCCGTGCAGGTCCTCGGCGGAGCCAAGGAGTAGCCCGTGGCCAAGACGTCCATGCGCGTGCGGGCCAGCCGGCCCGCGAAGTTCTCGACGCGGCGGTACAACCGCTGCCAGCTCTGTGGGCGGGCGCACGCCTACTACCGCAAGTTCCAGATCTGCCGGATCTGCTTCCGGAACCTCGCCCTGCAGGGCCGGATTCCGGGCGTTCGCAAGGCGAGCTGGTGAGGGCCTGAAGCCATGATGACCGACCCGATCGCCGACATGCTGACCCGGATCCGCAACGCCACGCGGAACCGCCGGCGCAGCGTCCGGATCCCCAAGTCCTCCCTCAAGGTCCAGCTGGCGGACGTCCTCCGTCGCGAGGGCTACATCGCCGCGCACCGCGTCCTCGACTCGAAGCCCGAGGACGGGATCGGCGCGCAGGGCTGGCTCGAGATCGACCTCAAGTATGGCCCCGACGGCGAGGACGTGATCAGCCACCTCCAGCGCGTCTCGAGCCCCGGTCGCCGCACCTACCTCAAGGCGAAGGAGCTGTTCCGGGTCATGAACGGCCTGGGCGTCAACATCCTGTCCACCTCGCAGGGCGTCCTGTCGAGCCGCGAGGCGCGCGCCCGCGGGGTCGGCGGCGAGGTCCTGGCCCAGGTCTACTGATCCATCACGCGGTCCTCAACGCGCCCCTCGGGCGCGGAGCGAGCTCGTCATGTCCCGCATTGGCAAGAAGCCGGTCGATATCCCCCAGGGCGTCAAGGTCGCCGTCGCGGACCGCCACGTCAGCGTCGAGGGCCCCAAGGGGAAGCTGGAGCACACCTTCCCCGGTGAGGTCGCGATCGCCGTGGACGGTGGGCGCGTCGTCGTCACCCGGGGGGGCGACACGAAGCGGCATCGGGCGTTCCACGGCCTGACCCGCGCCCTGATCAGCAACATGGTCACGGGCGTGAAGCAGCCCTTCGAGAAGATCCTCGAGATCCACGGGACCGGCTTCGCGGCGAACGACGCGGGCCGGAAGCTGGAGCTCGACATCGGGTTCTCGAACAAGGTGATCCTGCCGATCCCGGCCGGGATCGACGTCAAGATCGACAAGGGGCGCCCGGTCGTGGTCACGCTGATCGGCGCCGACAAGCAGAAGGTCGGGCAGTTCGCGGCGGAGATCCGCCGCCGCCGGCCCCCGTCGCCCTACGGCGACAACAAGGGGGTCCGGTACCGCGGGGAGACGATCCGCAAGAAGGCCGGCAAGGCCTTCGGCGAAAAGAAGTAGCGCGGCCCCAGGCCGCTTCGAATCGAGGACGTCCATGAGGCGCGACAAGCAGAAGTCGCTGAACCGGACCCGCCGTCACTGGCGCGTCCGGACGCGAGTCGAGGGCACCGCAGAGCGTCCGCGCCTGTGCGTGTTCCGCAGCAACAAGTATCTCTACGTGCAGGTGATCGACGACCTGGCGGGCAAGACCCTCGCCGCCGCCGCGACGAGCCAGAAGGCGATGCGCGAGCAGCTCGGCGGGAAGTGCTCGAACCTCGCCGCGGCCTCGCTGCTCGGGAAGACCATCGCGGAGCGGGCCAAGGAGCGCGGCGTCGCGAAGGTCTGCTTCGACCGCGGTGGCTACAGGTATCACGGCCGCGTGAAGGCGATCGCCGACGCGGCCCGGGAGGCTGGCCTTGAGTTCTGAGGAGATGACCGAGGGGGCCTCGGGCGGGCAGGAGACCGGGTCGGAGCGCGGCGGTGACCACCGCGGCGGTCCGCGCGGGCGCGGCGGCGACCGCGGTCCGGGCGGGCGCGGCGGCGACCGTGACCGCGAGGACCGCGGCGACAAGCTGATCGAGAACGTGGTGCGGATCAACCGCTCGGCCGCGGTCGTCAAGGGCGGCCGCCGGTTCAGCTTCTCCGCGCTCGTCGTGGTCGGCGACGGCAAGGGCCGGCTGGGCATCGGCTACGGCAAGGCGAACGGCGTCCCGAACGCGGTCGAGAAGGGCGTCAAGGACGCCAAGAAGCACATGTTCCGGATCCCCCTCGTCGAGGGGACGGTGCCGCACCCGTTCAAGGGGCAGTACCGCGCGTCGTCGGTGATCTTCGAGCCGGCGTCGCCTGGAACGGGCATCATCGCCGGCGCGAGCGTCCGCGCGGTGTGCGAGGCGGCGGGGATCAAGAACATCCTCACGAAGTGCCACGGCTCGGGCAACCCGCTCAACGTGGTCAAGGCGGCCGAGGTCGCGCTCAAGTCCATGCGGACCCGTGAGCAGGTCGAGCGGCTCCGCGGCGTCAAGCTCGACCCGATCGCCGGGACGTGGCGCCTCAAGCAGCTCAAGTCGAGGAAGTCGAGCACGGCCACGGTCGGCACGGCCGAGGGGCAGGCGCAGTGAACCTCCACGAAGTCAACCAGCACGTCGCCGCCTGGCCCGAGCCCTTCCGCGTCGGGCGCGGCGCGGGCTCGGGCAACGGCTGCACCGCCGGCCGGGGCAACAACGGCGCGAACTGCCGGAGCGGCGCGAAGACGAAGTTCTACCGCGAGGGCGGCCAGATGCCGTTCGTGCGGCGGATCGCCAAGCGCGGCTTCAACAACAAGCGCTTCGCGAAGGTGTGGGCGTTCGTGAACCTCCACGACCTGAACGCGTTCGCCGACGGCGACGTCGTGACGGCCGAGGAGTGCCTCAAGCGCAACCTGATCCCGAAGATCCGCTCCGGCCTCAAGGTCCTGGGCGTCGGGACCCTCGAGCGCAAGGTCACCGTCCGCTGCTGCCGCGCCTCCGACACGGCCAAGGCCGCGATCGAGGCCAAGGGCGGGGCGATCGAGCTCCTCCCTGCCCAGGGCGACCTCGCCAAGGCGCAGTGGAAGGAGAAGCGCGGCAAGGGCAAGTCGACGGTCCGCCGCAAGGCCGGCCAGGCTCGCGCCAAGGCCCGCGCCAAGAAGAAGTAGTCGGACGTCACGGCGCGGCCCGGTCCGCGCCGTGACCCCGCGAGCGCGGCGGCCACGTGAAGCGCGGCGCGCGCGGTTCGGCAGGGCCGGGGTAGACTCCCCGGCCCGACGTCATCCCGGCGAGCGAGGACCTCCATGCTCCAGGCGTTCCAGAACATCTTCAGCATCCCCGAGCTCCGGCGGAAGATGCTGGTCACGGCCGGGTTCCTGATCCTGTACCGCCTCGGCAGCTACGTGACGCTCCCCGGGATCGACCGGGTCGCGCTCGCGAAGATGGCCCAGTCGGGCGAGGGCGGGCTCGCCGATGTCCTCGCGATGATCAGCATCCTCACGGGCGGCGCGCTCGCGCAGTGCACGGTGTTCGCGCTCGGGATCATGCCGTACATCTCGGCCTCGATCATCTTCTCGCTCCTCGTCAAGGTCATCCCGGCCCTCGAGGCCGTCTCGAAGGAGGGCGAGAGCGGGCGGCAGAAGATCAATCAGTACACGCGCTACTCGACGCTGCTGCTCTGCCTGATCCAGTCCGGCTTCATCATCATGTGGATCAGCAGCCAGGGGCTCGTGCGCGAGCCCGGGATCGGCTTCTGGCTCATGACGATCCTCACGCTCACGACCGGCACGATCTTCCTCATGTGGATCGGCGAGCAGATCACCGAGCTGGGGATCGGCAACGGCATCTCGCTGATCATCATGGGCGGCATCGTGGCGGCGCTCCCCGGCGCCCTCTACACGTTCTTCAAGGACGTCCAGACGGCCGCCGCGGCGGGCGAGAACGTCCCGATCGAGGTGCTCAAGTTCATCGTCTTCCTGGCGCTGTTCGTGGGCGTCGTCGTGGCCGTCGTGATCATGCAGCAGGGCCAGCGCCGGATCCGGATCCAGCAGGCCAAGCACACGCGCGGGCGCCGGGTCTACGGCGGGCAGCGGCACTACCTGCCCCTGCGCGTGAACGCCGCGGGCGTCATGCCGGTGATCTTCGCCGAGTCCCTGATCATCCTCCCCTCGGCCGTGCTCTCGCAGATCTGGCCGAGCCTCAACGACTACTTCTCGCGCGGCGACTCGTTCTGGTACCTCGCGATCTACATCTCGATGGTGATGTTCTTCACCTACTTCTGGGTCTCGCTCACGTTCAACCCGGTCGAGATGGCCGGGAACATGAAGGAGCACGGCTCGTTCGTCCCCGGCATCCGGCCGGGCAAGAAGACGGCGGAGTACCTCGAGACGATCATGACGCGGATCACCTTCGTGGGCGCGCTGTTCCTCGCGTTCATCGGCGTGTTCCCGACCGTCGTGAGCAAGGCCATGGGGATCAACCTGATGCTCGCGCAGTTCCTGGGCGGGACGGGGATCCTGATCGTGGTCGGCGTGGCGCTCGACATCGTCCAGAAGGTCGAGTCGCACCTGCTCATGCGACACTACGAGGGCTTCATGAAGACCGGCCGGATCAAGGGCCGGCGGGGCGCCGGGGCCGCCGGCATGTAGGCGGGGACGGGGGAGGCGCGCTCCCCCGCGCGAGGAGGCGACGTGCTGCAGCGGACCGATCGGGCGAGCCTCAAGAGCACCCGCGAGCTCGAGCGCATGCGCGTGGCCGGCCGCATGGTGGCCGAGGTCCACGCCCTCATGCGGCAGATGGTCAAGCCCGGGGTCACGACCGGCGACCTCAACGAGGCCGCGGGCGCGAAGATCCGCGAGCTGGGGGGCACGGCGTCCTTCTTCGGCTACGTCGTCGGCCGCAACGCCTACCCGGCGAACATCTGCGTGTCGATCGACGAGGAGGTCGTGCACGGGATCCCCGGCCGCTGCCAGTACCGGGGCCGGATGACCCCCGACCGGACCCTCGAGGCCGGGCAGGTCGTGTCGATCGACTGCGGCGCGATCTACCAGGGCTACCACGGGGACTCCGCGGTGACGCTCCCGGTGGGCGAGATCGCCCCCGACGTGGCCGAGCTCCTCGCGGTGTGCCGCGACGCCTTGTGGGCCGGCATCCGGGCCGTCCAGCCGGGGGCGAAGGTCTCCGATGTGGCGCGGGCGATCGAGGCGGCGATCCGCGGCCGCGAGAAGGACGGCCTGCGCTACGGGATCGTCGAGGAGTACGTCGGGCACGGGATCGGGCAGCGCCTCCACGAGCCGCCGCAGGTCCCGAACTACTTCAACGCGTCGATGCTCCGCAACGACGTCGTGTTCAAGCCCGGCCTCGTGGTCGCGATCGAGCCCATGGTGAATCTGGGCACGAACAAGACGCGCACGCTCGCGGACGGCTGGACCGTCGTGACCCGCGACAAGAAGGCCTCGGCCCACTTCGAGCACACGGTCGCCTGCACGGCCGACGGCTTCGAGGTCCTGACGGTCCGCGAGGACGGCTCCGCGACCCATTGAGGGCTCTTGCGCGGGGCGCGCCTTTGGCGCGCCCCGCGCAAGAGCCCTCCATGGGATGGTCTCCGCTGAGACGCGGGCGTCTTGCGGCATCGAGGGCGCCAGGCGCGTCGAGGCCTCCGGTTCGTCATCGGCTTGCAAGAGCGGGGCCGCTCGTAGCCCGTATGGCGCGCGGGCGGTATGCTGGCGGGAATTCCGGCGGCGCCTCGCGGCGCCCCACGACGGAGCACCGCGATGAACACCCGCGCCCGCGCGCTGGCGGCTGCCGCGTCCCTCGTCCTCGGCCTGGCGTCGACCGGTGTGGTCGATGCGGCCGCGGCGGCGCGGCTGCGCATCATGACGTTCAACATCCGTTACGACTTCGAGTCCGATGGCTCGAACCGCTGGCAGCACCGGGTCGCCGCGGTGGCGCAGGTGATCCGCGGGTCGGGCGCCGCCGTGATCGGCCTGCAGGAGGACAAGGGCGAGCAGATCGACGACCTCCGGCCCCTGCTCCCCGGCTACGAGCTCCTCGGGCGGGGCCGCAACGCGACCGGCTCGGGCGAGCGGTGCTCGATCGCGGTGAAGGCGGCGGACGTGCGCGTCCGCGAGTCGGGCTCGTTCTGGCTCTCGGACACGCCGGAGGAGCCGGGGAGCAACACGTGGGGCGACAAGTACCCGCGGGTCGTGACCTGGGCGCTCCTCGAGCCGAAGAAGAGCAAGGTCAAGCTCTGCGTCCTCAACACCCATCTCCCCGAGGGGAACGACGGGCGCGCGCAGGACCTCCGCCGGCGCGGCGCCGCCGTCATGCACGCCTGGATCCGCGCGCGGCTCCGCGGCAAGGAGAAGGAGAAGCTCGCCTTCGTGCTCCTCGGCGACTACAACTCGCAGCCCGACGAGGAGGTCCGCAAGGCGCTCCAGGGCGAGGACGGCGCCGCGCTCCCCCTGCGCGACGCCTACGACGAGGCGCGCCCGAAGGAGCGCTGGCCGGGGACCGTGAACAACGAGTTCTCGGGCGCGACGAACAACTCGCGGATCGACTGGATCCTCCTCGCGGGGCCGATCCGCGCGCTCGCGTACCAGAAGTTCGACGAGCAGGTCGAGGGCCGCTGGCCGAGCGACCACTACCCCGTCCTCGCCGACCTCGAGCTCCGGTGAGGATTCAGGGGATCGGCCCGCCCATGGCCCGCTCGGTCGCGGCTGCCCGAGCGTCGGGGTGGGCTCGCCTGCGAGGGGCCCGGTCCACCGAGGGTGGGCCCGGTCCATCGAGGCCACGCGGCTCCCCGTGGTGCGCTGATCAATCCGAGGGGCAGCGGCGCCCTCGCTGATCGACCGCTGGCCCCATCCCCATCTGGAATCGAGGGGTATCGCGGCGAAGCCGCGATACCCCTCGATTTCACAGCCAGAAGCGGCCGCCGCGGTAGATGACGGGGGTGTAGGAGATCGGTCGCTCGGCGCGCCAATGCTGGACGTGGTGGAGGAGGTTCGTCCAGAACCCGCCGGCGCGGGGGAGCTCGACCCGCGAGAGGTCGAGCACGCGGGCGGGGTCGTTCGCGTAGAGCTCGAGGAAGGCCGCGACGATCGCCGTGGTGCCCGCGGGCTCGTGGGGCGTCGTGGTGGTGCCGCGCGGACAGGCCGCGATCACGACGCCGTCGAGGTCGCCGCGGGCCGCGGCCGCCTCGGCGAAGACGCCGGACTCGCAGGCGTTGATGAGCACGGCCTTCGAGCCGGCGAGCCGCGCCAGGGCGTCGAGCAGGGTCGCCGGGTCGAGCGTCGAGGCGGCGGGCATGACGAGGCGCCCGGGGGCGATCCGCATCGAGCGCGTCCGCAGGCCGCGGGCGTCGCCCTCGCCGGAGTAGGCGAGGAAGGTCCGCGTCTCGGCGTCGGACACGGTCGCGAGCCGGTCGAGCACTGCGAGCGCGGTCTCGACGCCGACCTGCCCCAGGTCGAGCCGGTAGACGTCGTAGCCCTTGGCGAGGAGCAGCCGCTCGAGCTGCGCCACGTCGCCGGCGACCCAGGGGTCCTCGAGCGGGCGGCCGCGCTGGAGGTCGTCGGGCGTCGCGACGAGCCGCCCGTCGCGGGGGGGCTCGAACACGCGGCCGCTCATCAGCAGCGCGTAGCGGTTCGTGGGCGCGCGGCGGGGCGGCGCGTAGTCGAGGTCGACGACCTCGAGGGCCACCGCGTCGCCGGCGGGCGGGAGCGGGCCGATCGGGAGGGTGACGGCGCAGCCGCTCGAGGCGAGGGTCGCGGCGAGGATGGCGGGCAGGAGGAGGTCGAGGCGGCGGTGGGTCACGGCGGTTCCAGGTGGCTCAGGGGCCCGGGGCGCGGGCCGCTCCCCCTCACCCGACGATGGCAGCGCCAAGGCGATCGTGCACGGGCCACGGCTGCTTCAGCCAGGTCGCCGGATCGGCCGATACCCCTGGGGAGGCCCGTCGGGCCGCCGGGAGGTCGCGATGAAGCTGTTCGGCAAGAAGGACGAGCTGTTCGAGCTCATGAGCAACGGCCGGGGGCGCCGTGGCCAGCCCGGCAGCGGCGCCCAGCCGGCGCGCGGCGCGGGTCCCTCCCCCGGGGGCGAGGGCGCCGCGGACGGCGCGGCCGAGCCGCCCTCGGGGCCCCCCGCCGGGCCGCGGGGACGCTCCAGGCCGGCCAGCGTCACGCCAGGGCCCGCCGCGAAGCCCGCGAGCCGCGGCGTCGCCGGTCGATCGACCGAGCTCGCCCCGGGGGCCTCGACGGGCCCGTTCTCGCGCTCGCCGCGCGGGGTCGCGCGCCCGGAGCCGAGCGCCAGCGAGCTGTTCGAGGTCGAGGGCGACGCGCTCGTCGTCGTCGACGACGGCTGGGACCCGCCGGTCGTCGAGTCGGGCGCCACGCTGTTGCTCCGCAAGGACACGGCGATCGTCGGCGGGCTCGTCGCGGGGGCCCTCCTCGTGGGGGCCTTCCTCGTCGGGCGCACGACCACGAGCGAGCCGGCGACGGCGGCCGCGCCGCCCCAGCTCGTCGTCACGACCGTCCCTGCGAGCGTGGGCGTCGAGCAGGGGACCACGGCGTTGCCCGCCTCGGCCCCCCGGATCCAGGCCACGGCGGTCGCCGCCGGAGCCCCTGTCCAGCCCGCCGAGCCGGCGCCCCCCGCCGCCGCGCAGGCCCCCGCCCAGGAGGCCCCCCGGGCGGCCGCGCAGGGCAAGTACGTGATCCGGGTGTGCACGACGACCCCGGAGAAGGCGGTCGAGGTCGTCAAGTGGTTGAACGAGGCGCCCCGATCGCCGATATTCGGCCGTGGAGAGCTCGAGGCGTCCGCCAAGGGAGGGAGCGTCCGCATCCAGGGGTTCGTGCGTCGGGAGCCGGACGTGCTCTCGCGGGTGCGGGCCACGGCCGATCCGACCGGCGGATCGGGGACCTTCCACGACGCCTTCTGGGACTCCGCGCGCTGAACGAACCCCTTGAAGCCTCGCCCCGCCTGCCTCCCGTGCATCCTCCAGCAGACCTACCGGGTGGCCCGGGAGGCCTCGCAGGACGACTGGTCCCAGCGCAAGGTGCTGTCCGAGGTCATGAAGGGCCTCGACGACACGGCGTGGAACCGCAGCCCGGCCGAGGTGCTCGGCGACGCGATCGGGCAGGCCCGCCAGACGCTCAAGGCGGCCGACCCGTTCGCGAGGCACCGCGCCGACGTCCAGAAGGCGACGCGCGCGCTCGCCGAGCGCTACCGCGAGCGCGTGGCGGCGGCGCCCGACAAGCTCGCCTTCGCCGCGATCTGCGCGGCCGCGGCGAACGTCGTGGACGCGCTGATCCTCCGCGACGTGGACCTCGAGGCCGAGCTCGAGGCCCTCGTCGCGCGCGGCTTCTCGCTCGGGAAGGCGGCGACGCTGCGCGAGGCCGTGGAGCCGGCCGGCCAGGTCGTCTACCTGCTCGACAACGCAGGCGAGGCCCGGTTCGACGTCCTCCTGATCGAGCAGCTCCGGGCGCTCGGCAAGCGCGTGCGCGTGTTCGCGCGCGGGGCGGGGCTCCTCCACGACGCGACCCTGTCCGAGGCGGCCGAGGCCGGGCTCGGGCGGGTGGTCGAGGTCGAGGTCCCCGAGGGCGGGCCCACCGACTCGGCCGAGGGCCGGGTCGACGACGACCTGCTCGAGCTGTCCGAGGGCGTGCTCGGGACGCAGCTCCCGGGGCCGCGGAGCCTCAAGGAGGCGCTCGTCGCCGCCGACGTCGTGATCGCCAAGGGCTCCGCCAACTACCAGACCTTCTCGGCGAAGGCGGCTCGCGTGCCGACCGTCCTCCACCTCCTCCACGCGAAGTGCGAGCCGGTCGCCCAGTCGCTCGGCGTCGAGGTCGGCGCGCTCGCGCTCGTCCGGCAGGTCGGCCAGCCCCGCACGGGCGTGCTCAAGCGCGCCGACGTCATGCCGGCGCCGCCGCCGCCGGCCGACGGCGAGGGCTGACCCCGGCGGTCCCGCGGGGCTCGCCTGCCGACGCGCGGAGGTCGGCGCTGGAGGCGGGGGCCCTGTCGTGGCATGCTCCCGCCGCCCTGCCACCAGCGCGGGGCGAGGAGCCGCCCATGACCGCGCCCGCCCGCCCCGTCGCCCTCGCGTCGCACCGCCGCCTCGGCCGGAGCGGGCTGCGCGTCTCGCCGATCTGCCTCGGCGCGGGGACGTTCGGCCAGGCCTGGGGCCCCGGCTGGCAGACCGAGCGCGAGACGGCCCGCGCGCTCCTGAACGGCTACCTCGACGCGGGCGGCAACTTCGTCGACACGGCGGACGGCTACCACAAGGGCGAGAGCGAGGCCTGGCTCGGCGAGCTCCTGCGCGAGCGCGGCGACCGCGACCGCGTCGTGCTCGCGACGAAGTTCTCGTTCGGGACGCGCGAGGGCGACCCGAACGCCGGCGGCAACGGGCGCAAGCACATCGTCGCCGCCTGCGAGGCCTCGCTCCGCCGGCTCGGCACCGACTACGTCGACCTGTACTGGCTCCACTGCTGGGACAGGACGACCCCGGTCGACGAGGTCATGGCGACGCTCGACCGGCTCGTGCAGCAGGGCAAGGTCCGCCACGTCGGCATGAGCAACGTCCCGGGCTGGTACCTCGGGCGCGCCCAGACCCTCGCGCAGTGGCGCGGCTGGGAGCCGGTCGCCGCGCTCCAGCTCGAGTACTCGCTGATCACCCGCGAGGTCGAGCTCGAGTACGCGTCCGCCGCCGAGTGGCTCGGGGTCGGCCTGTGCCCGTGGAGCCCGCTCGCCAACGGCCTCCTCACGGGGAAGTACCGCCCGGGCCCCGACGGGAAGCTCGAGGGCGACGGGCGCCTCGGCCAGGGCGGCTTCGCCACCGGGGTCAACTCGGACCTGCGCGAGCGCAACGCGCGGATCGTCGCCGCCGTCCTCGAGGTGGCCGCGGAGTCCGGGCTGACCCCGGCCCAGGTCGCGATCCAGTGGGTCACGAACCGCCCCGGCGTCTGCTCGACGACGATCGGCGCGACGAGGCCGTCCCAGCTCCAGGACAACCTCGCCGCGCTCGACCGCCCGCTCCCGCAGGCCGCGCTCGCGCGCCTCGACGAGGTCAGCGCGCCCGCGCTCCAGTACCCCGCCGGGTTCTTCACGCCGGCCATGCAGGAGGTCGTCCACAACGGTCCGCCCCCTCAGGTCGTCGTCTAGTGTCCCTCGCCAGAAGTCCACGCGCCAAGTCCGGGCCCTCGTCGCCGCTGGCTGCGTTGCTCGTCGGCCATCATGCGCCGCATGGGTGGCCTCCTCGCGCCTTGCCAGCGGCGACCATGCCTCCGGACTTCGCTGCGGGGCTCCTGGCTCGGGACACTCGCCGCCCGGCGCAGGGGCCCCTCGCTTCGCGCGTCCGCGCGGGCGCCTCGGCGCGTCGAGCTCGGCCCAGGAGGTCTCGCCGCCCGACGGTCCGCGCCCGCGACCCCAGGCCCGGTGTGGAGCCTCACGGCCTCGGACGAGAGGTGAGGCGGCGCCCGCGCCGCGCGGCGCGGCGCGGGGAGGACCCGGCTACGGGACCTGCTGCCAGGCCACGTCGACGTGGACGGCGAGGTGGTCCGAGAGGTCGCCTCCGGCCGCGTCCTTGAACTCGTCGGCGAAGCGCCACAGGACGGGCGTCAGGTCGACGCCCTGCCCGCTGCGGAGGAGCACGCGATCGATCGACTCGGCGCCGCTCAGCGCGCGCGCGGCGTCGGTCAGCCCGACCCGGCCCATGAAGTCGACGAGGATCGTCTCGTCCTGCGGGCGGCGCTGCCCGTTCAGGTTCGTGTCGCCCGCGACGATCAGCGCGCGGCCGGCCGAGAAGTGGAGGACGTAGCGCGCGAGCTGCTCGAAGTTCTTCGCGCGGGCGGCGATGTCGCCCTGGTCGCTGCCGGCGTCGGCGTGGACGTTGTAGACGTCGACCTCGACGCCCGGCGCGAGCTCGTGACGCGCGAACGAGAAGCCCTTGCTCGAGAGCGCGTCGTTCGCGTGCCCGGTCACCCCGTGCATGTCGGTCCACTTCACGCGCGCGAGCGTCCCGACGAACGGCGCGCGCGAGAACCGCGTGAGCCCGTCGCCGACGAGCGTCGAGTAGCCCGTGAGCGGCGTGCTGCGGAACGGGTGGAGCGCCTGCCGCGCGAGCTCGCCCTGATACCAGAAGTTCTCCTGGCAGAGCGCGAGGTCGTAGGCGTTCAGCTTCGGGCTGATCTGCGGGATGTTCCGCACGGGGTCCGACGAGCTGAACCAGGCCGGCAGCCCGGCCACGTTGTAGGAGAGCACCTTGAGCGTCCCGCTCGCGAGCGCGGGCGGCGCAGGCGCGACGGACGTGGGCACGGGCGCCGCAGGCGCGCTCGTCTGCGGGGCGACCGAGCCCGAGGTCGTGGGCGCGGTCGTCGACGCCGCCCCGCCGCCGCGGCTCGAGCCCCCGCCGCAGCCTGCGAGGAGCGCGGTCACGAGGGCGGCGGAGGCGAGCGCGACGGGCCGGACGGCGAAGTGCAGGCGCATGGTCGACCTCCGCACGCGTGCGCTCGGGGCACGTGGTGGTCGTCCGTTGTACAGAGACCGTCCAGGCGTGGGCAAGCAAAACCCGAAGGGGTACAGCGGGTTGCGACGCGACGCGTCAAGCCGAGGGGGCGACGCCAGGTAAGACGTCGCTTACGATCGGGCGGACGGGCAGGGGGCGGGAAGCGCCCGACGGTCGGGAGGCGGCGGTGCAGCTCGGCCCCTACGTGATCGAGGCCGAGCTCGGGCGGGGGGGCACGAGCGTCGTCTACCGGTCGCAGGGGCCCGACGGGCGGCCCGTCGCCGTGAAGCTGCTCGCCCGCGGGGTCGCCGCGCCCGACGACGTGGCCGCGCGCCGGTTCGAGCGCGAGCGCGCGCTCCAGGCCGAGCTCGGGCTCGCCGAGGGGTTCGTGCCGCTCCTCGACGAGGGCGAGAGCCCGCGCGGGCCCTTCCTCGTCATGCCGCTCGTCGAGGGGGGGACGCTCCGGGAGCGGCTCGCGCGCGGCCCCCTCGCGCTCGACGACGCCGTCGAGCTGGCCCGGCGGCTCGCCGACGCCGCCGGGCGCGCGCACGCGCGGGGCGTCGTGCACCGCGACCTGAAGCCCGAGAACGTGCTCTTCACGCGCGCGGGCGCGCCGCTGATCGCCGACCTGGGCCTCGCCAAGCGCACGGGCGAGGGCGCCGGGCTCGCGCTCTCGCGGACGGGCGAGATGCGCGGGACGGCCGGCTACATGGCGCCCGAGCAGATGGAGGACGCGAAGTCCGCGGGCCCGCAGGCCGACGTGTTCTCGCTCGGCGCGATCCTCTACGAGTGCCTCACGGGCGAGGCGGCGTTCGTGGGCGACAACCCGCTCGCCGTGATCGCGCGCGTCGACACGGGCGAGTTCGCGCCGGTCCGTCGGCTCCGCCCCGACTGCCCGCGCTGGGTCGAGGCCGTCGTCACGCGCGCGCTCGCGCGCGCCCCGGAGGGCCGCTTCCGCGACGGCGCCGCGCTCGCCCGCGCGCTCTCGGGCCTCGGGCTCGAGGGGCGGGCCGGCGGTCGGGGGGGCCGATCGGTCGCCCTGTCGCTCGCGTCCTCGCTCGGGCTCGCGGCGCTCGGCGTGGTCCTCGGGGTGGCCCTCGAGCGACGCGGCCTCGTGCCCGGCGCGCGGCCCGCGCCCGCCTCCGCGCGGCTGCCCGCCGGCTCGGACGCGGCGTCCGGGCCGGGGCCTTCGGCCTCGATGCCGCCGGCGCCCGCCGACCCGAGCGCAGCCTCCCTCGGGCCCTCGGTGACGCCGCCGACCGAAGGTCCGCCCGTGGAGCCCTCGCCGGGCCCGCCCGCGGTCGACCCGGTCCGGCCTGCCCCCGCGCCGGCGTCCGAGGAGGCCGCCCCCGGCGCGCTCCGCGACGCCGCGTCCCCGGCGGGCGAGCCCGCGCCGGCCGGGCCGCTCGGGTCGCTCGCGCTCGACCGCGACCTCGCCGCGTCCGCGCGGCTCGCGCTCGTCCGGCGCCACGGAGACCCGCGCCTCCGGCACACGGGCGACGTGACCGGCGTGGCCCTGCTCATGAACAGCTTGCTCGAGGCCCGCGCGCTCGCCGCCGACGAGCACGGCTTCGCGCGGCCCTGGTCGCTCGTGACCGGGGCCCCGATCGGCCCGCCGATCGAGCTCGCGGGCGGCTTCGCGGGCGTCCTCGCCGTGACGCCCGGCGGGGACGCGCTGGCCTGGGCGCAGGCCGACGGGCAGGCGCGGACGCTCGCGCTCGAGGGCGGGGCGTCCGTGACGATCGACACCGAGGGCGACCGCACGACGGCGCTCGCCTGGAGCCCGGACGGCCGGCTCCTCGCCGTCGCCTGCGCGGGCGGCGGCCTGTTCGTCCTGGACATCGCGGCGCGGTCCCTCGTCCGGCGGGTGAACCACGAGGCCGCCGTGACGGCCGTCGCGTTCTCGCCCGACGGCGCGCTCGTCGTCACGGGGACCGCGGCGGGGTCGCTCCACGCGCTCCGGCTCGCCGACTGGGCGGAGGCGGGCGCGCTGCGCCCGACGGGGGGGCCGATCCGCGGGCTGTCCGTCGGGCGGGCGCTCGTGGCGGCGTTCGTGGAGGGCAAGGGGCCGTGCCTGTGGCGGCGCGCGGAGGGTCAGGCGACGATCCTCCAGGACCTCCCGCGGACGGACCTCCGCGCGCTCCGGGTCGCCCCCGACGACGCGCGCGTCACGCTCGTGGCCGGCGGCGCGCTCGTCCAGCTCGAGGCCGACGCGGGCTCGCCGTTCGGCTTCGCGCTCGAGGCAAACCGCCGGCTCCCCGCGGCGCCCGGCGCCGCCGCGGTCCTGCCCGACGGGCGCGTCGTCGTCGCCACGGGGACCTCGCTCGCGCTGCTCGACGCGACGACCGCCGCGCCCGTGGGGCCGCGGGCGGTCGGGCACGCGGGCTGGACGCTCGCGGCCGCCGCGGCGGGCGCGCGCGTCGT
>JANJTH010000040.1 GCA_024711205.1 Planctomycetota bacterium
CGCGCGTCCCGGAGCTGCCCGCGGCCGAGACCAGGCGCCGCGGCGCCGCGCGCCTCCGCGGCGCCCGCGTCGCCGACGTCCGCCGCCCGCGCGGGGGGCGCCTCCGCCCGTCGCTCCTCGAGCCCGCCCTCCCCGCGCTCCGCCGGCGCCTGCGCGGCGCGCGCGTCACGGACGTCGGGCGGCTCGGCAAGCGCGTCGTGCTCGCCTTCGACACGGGGGAGCACCTCGTGTTCGAGCCGCGCATGACCGGGCTCGCCCTCGTGACCGAGCCGCCCACGGCCGAGCACGTGCGCCTGCGCCTCGTCCTCGAGCCCGCCCCGGACCTCGTGTTCTGGGACCGCCGCGGGCTCGGCACGCTGCGCCTGCTCGACCGGCCCGCGCTCGACCGCGTGGCCGGCGCGCTCGGCCCCGACGCGCTCGACCTCGACGGCCCGGGCCTCGCCGCGCGCCTCGCCGCCCGTCGCGCGCCGATCAAGCCCGCCCTCCTCGACCAGGCCGCCGTGGCCGGCGTGGGCAACATCTACGCCTGCGAGGCGCTCCACGCGGCCGGGATCGCGCCCACCCGCCCCTGCGCCGCGCTCGACGCCCGGGCCTGGGACCGGCTCGCGCGCGAGCTGCGCCGCGTCCTCGAGGACGCGATCGCCGCGGGCGGGTCCACGCTCGGCGACGGGACCTACGTCGCGGCCGACCTCGTCCCGGGGTCCTACCAGTCGCGCCACGGCGTCTACGGCCGCGAGGGGCTCCCCTGCGCCCGCTGCGGGCCCGCGGCCCCCGTCGTCCGCACGGTCATGGCGCAGCGCGCCACCTTCCACTGCCCCCGGTGCCAGGCCCGGTGAGCGCGGCGCCGGGGCTCCGGGCGTCCGGATCGGGCGCCGGCGGCCTCGAACCCCCAGGGACGGGGCCAGCCGGCTCTCCCCGGAGGACCCCATGGAGCTCCACGTGACCCCCGAGCGGACCGCGGACGCCGAGGCCCCCAGCGCCGACGAGCTCGTCGAGGCGATCGAGCGCCACCTCGGCCGCGAGCTCGCGCGCCCCGTCGCCGAGGCGGCCCCCTACGAGCGCTTCGTCGCGCTTGCCCACGCGCTGCGGGGGCCGCTCTTCGCGCGCTGGCTCGCGACCGAGGCGCGCGCGCGCGCCGCGAACGTCCGCCGCGTCGGCTACCTCTCGCTCGAGTTCCTGCTCGGGCGCCTGCTCCGCAACACGGTCCTCGCGCTCGGCGTCGAGGAGGTCTGCGAGCAGGCGCTCGCCGCGCTCGGCACGAGCCTCGACGAGCTCGAGGAGCAGGAGGACGCCGCCGGCCTCGGCTCCGGCGGCCTCGGCCGGCTCGCCGCCTGCTACCTCGACTCGGCCGCGACGCACGACCTGCCCGTGTGGGGCTACGGGCTCCGCTACCGCTACGGCCTGTTCCGCCAGCGGATCGTCGACGGCAAGCAGGTGGAGGACCCCGACCACTGGCTCGCGCGCGAGAACCCCTGGGAGGTGTGCCGCCCCGACGAGGCGGTGACCGTGTCCTTCTACGGCGGCGTGACCGTCGCGCAGGAGGAGGGCGGCGCGCTCCGCTACCGGTGGGTCGGCACGGAGGACGTGCGCGCCGTCCCCTTCGACATCCCGATCCCCGGCTTCGGGACCGAGGCCGTGAACACGCTCCGCCTGTGGTCCACCGAGCCGGCCGGCGCCGGGCTCGACCTGCACGCGCTCGGCGACGGCGACCTCGACGGGGCCGTGCTGCGCCGCACGCGCGCCGAGACGATCACGGCCGTGCTCTATCCAGGCGAGCGCACCGAGGCCGGCAAGGAGCTCCGGCTCAAGCAGCAGTTCCTCCTCGCCTCGGCGACGCTCCAGGACGTCCTGCGCCGCCACCTCGCGCTGAACCCGAGCGTCGCCGACCTCGACGAGAAGGCATGCCTGCAGCTCAACGACACGCACCCGACGCTCGCGATCCCCGAGCTCATGCGGCTCCTCATGGACGAGCACCGCCTGGGCTGGGAGGAGGCCTGGACGATCACGACGCGCGTGTTCGCCTACACGAACCACACGCTCCTCCCCGAGGCGCTCGAGCGCTGGCCGTTCCACCTGCTCGCCCGGCTCCTCCCGCGCCACGTGCAGCTGATCCAGGAGATCGACCGCCGGCTGCTCGAGCAGGTCCGCCGCGTGTTCCCCGGCGACGAGGCGCGCGTGCAGCGCATGGCGATCGTCGACCCGGGCTGGGAGCGGCAGGTCCGCATGGCGAACCTCGCCGTGACCGGGAGCTTCTCGGTCAACGGCGTGGCCGCGCTCCACACGCACCTGCTCCAGACGGGGCTCCTGCGCGACTTCCACGAGCTGTTCCCGCAGCGCTTCAACAACAAGACGAACGGCGTGACCCCGCGCCGCTGGATCAACCAGGCGAACCCGGGCCTCGCCGCGCTGATCACGTCGCGGATCGGCCCCGGCTGGGTGCGCGACCTCGAGCGCCTGCGCGAGCTCGAGCCGCACGCCGACGACCCGGCCTTCCGCGCCGACTGGCGCGAGGTCAAGGCCGCGAACCGGGCCGCGCTCGCCCGCGTGATCGAGAAGACGCTCCGGCTCCGCGTCGACCCGGCCGCGCTCGTCGACGCGCAGATCAAGCGGTTCCACGAGTACAAGCGCCAGCTCCTGCTCGCGCTGTGGGTCGTGCACCGCTACCAGGCCATGCTCCGCGCGCCCGACGCGGACTACCCCGCGCGGACCGTCGTGTTCGCGGGCAAGGCGGCCGTCGACTACTGGATGGCGAAGCTCGTGATCCAGCTGATCCACGCGGTCGGCCGGTGCGTGAACGACGACCCGCGCGTGCGCGGGCGGCTCAAGGTCTGCTTCCTGCCCAACTACCGGGTCACGCTCGCGCAGCGGATCGTGGCCGGCGCCGACGTGTCCGAGCAGATCTCGACCGCCGGCTACGAGGCCTCGGGCACGGGCAACATGAAGTTCGCGCTCAACGGCGCGCTCACGCTCGGCACGCTCGACGGGGCCAACGTCGAGATCGCCGAGGCCGTCGGCCGGGAGAACGTGTTCATCTTCGGGCTCACGGCCGACGAGGTCCGCGCGCGCAAGGCGGCCGGCTGGGCGCCGCGCCAGGTCTACGAGCGCGACCCGGCGCTCCGCGAGGTCCTCGACGCGATCGCGGGCGAGGTGTTCAGCCTCGGCCACGCCGGGGTGTTCCGCCCGATCGTCGACGCGCTGCTCGACCGCGACGACTACCTGCTGCTCGCCGACTTCCCGCTCTACGCGGCCGCGCAGGACCAGGTCGAGGCGGCCTGGCGCGATCCGGACGGCTGGTCGCGCATGGCGGTGCTGAACTGCGCGCGCATGGGCCGGTTCTCGAGCGACCGCGCGGTGCTGGAGTACGCGCGGGAGATCTGGCGGGTGGGCCCGACCCCGGGCTGAGTACCCACCCCCGCTCTTCCCTTGCCCTTGCCCTCCCTCTTCCCCTTTGCCTTCTTCCTCCTCCCCTCTTCCTCTTCTCTTGCCCCGAGGGGAAGGAGGGCAAGGGCGAGGGCAGGGGGGATCCCGCGTGGGCCTGCGCCGGGGGGCTACACCCGCGCCGCGATCGGCGCGTGCGGGCCGACCGGCTCCGGACCGCCCGAGGTCTGGGGCGACATCCGCCTGAGGCGTGCGCTCGCCGGGCGCGGGGGCGGAGGCTGCGGGGTCAGGATCCCCCGGTAGAGGTCGTCGTAGGCGCGCGCCCCGCGCTCCCACGAGAAGTCCTGGTCCATGCCGCTGAGGGCGAGGCGGCGCCAGCCGGCCGGGTCGCCGCGGTAGAGCGCGAGCGCGCGGTCGACCGCGCCGAGCAGGGCCTCGACGGTCGGCGGGCCCAGGTGGAAGCCCGTCGCCTCGCCCGTCGCGAGGTTGCCCTCGGTCGCGTCGACGACGGTGTCGGCGAGGCCGCCCGTGCGCCGCACGATCGGGACGGTCCCGTAGCGGAGCGCGTAGATCTGGTTCAGCCCGCACGGCTCGAACCGCGAGGGCATGAGGAACGCGTCGGCGCCCGCCGTCATGCGGTGCGCGAGCTCCTCGCTGTAGCCGGCGTAGACGGCGAGCTGCCCCGGGTGGCGCGAGGCGAGCGCGAGCAGCGCCGCCTCGAACTGCTGCTCGCCGCGGCCGAGCACGACGACCTGGGCCCGACGGGCGAGGAGCGCGGGCATGGCGTCGGCGAGCAGGTCGACGCCCTTCTGGCCGACGAGCCGGGCCACGAACGCGAGGAGCGGCGTGCGCGGCTCGTCGGCGAACCCGAACAGGCGCTGGAGCGCGCGCTTGTTGTAGGCCTTGTCCTCGAACGTGTCGGGGCCGTAGCAGCGCGCGATCAGGTCGTCGCCGCGCGGGTCCCACACGGAGTAGTCCGCGCCGTTGAGGATCCCGACCAGCCGGTCGCGCCGGTGGCGGAGCAGCCCGTCGAGCCCGAAGCCCTGCTCGGGCCGGCAGATCTCGCGCGCGTAGCTCGGGCTGACGGTCGTGAGCCAGTCGGCGTAGACGAGCCCCCCCTTGATGAACGAGAGCTTCCCGTAGAACTCGAGCGCGTGGAGCGACCACCACGCGGGCGGCAGCTCGAGCGCGCCCAGCGCGTCGGCGGGGAACAGGCCCTGGTGGGCGAGGTTGTGGATCGTGAACACCGTCGCCGGCCGCGGCTGCTCGCGCGCGAGGAGCGCCGGGACGAGGCCCACGGTCCAGTCGTGCGCGTGGACGAGGTCCGGGCGCCAGTCGAGCCCCGCGCGCCCCTGCGCGACGGCGACGACCGCCCGCGAGAGCGCGGCGAAGCGGAGCGCGTTGTCGGGGTGCTCGCGCCCGTCGGGGTCGTGGTAGGGCGTCCCCGGCCGGTCGTAGAGCGCGGGCGCGTCGACGAGCCACACGGGCACGTCGCCCGGGAGCGCCGTCTCGAGCAGGCGCACGGGGCCCTCGACGCCGGGGACCGCGAACGGCGCCCCCACGGGCCGCGCCGAGCTCGTGCGCCCGAGGGCGTGGCGGTAGGCCGGGAGCACGACGCGCGCGTCCGTCCCGAGCGCGCGGAGCGCCGCCGGCAGGCTGCCGCACACGTCGCCCAGCCCGCCCGTCTTGCTGAGCGGGAACGCCTCGCTCGTCGCGAACAGGATCCTGCGTGCAGGGGCCAAGGGCTCCTCCCGATCCACGACCAGCGCGTTGCGCGAACGAGGCCAGCCTGCGAAGGGTCGGCCGTGTCGATCGTGGGCAATTCGCCGGCCGCGGTCAATCGCGATCCGCCGCCGCCGCGCGCGTCGCAAGCGGTCCAGCCCCGGACCCCGGGTGCCACGCTCCCGACGCACCCCGGGTCAAGTGGAGCCCACGAGCGGTCCGGCGTGCCCAGCCGTCCCCCTGAAGTCACTGTCATGCCTTCGATTGGCGTCCGGCCTGGCACTTGCTTTGTTCAGTCGCGGAGCCCGTCATGCGCACCCCCTGGATCGTCTCGGCCCTTGCCTTCGCCTTGACCTGGGCCGGCGCCCCGGTCGCCGCCCAGGACCCGTTCCAGGGGCCCAACCTCCTGCTCACGCGCGACCGCGTGCGCGCGCTCCAGGCCGCGCGCGCGGCGAACGACCCGCTCGTCGTCGCGGCCTGGGACGAGGCCGTGCGCGCGGCCGACGGGGCGCTCGGGCACACGCCCGACCCGATCCGCGGGCGGCTCAAGATCCCGGGCTTCTACACGAAGGGCAAGGCGACCCAGCAGGCGATCACGCGCCGCCTGCGCGGCGACGGCCAAGCCGCGGCCGCGCTCGCCTACGGCTTCGCGCTCACGGGCCGCGCGGACTACGCCGACAAGGCCGAGGCGATCGTGTTCGCCTGGGTCGACGACCTGGGGCCGCCCGAGGACGGCGGCGCCTGGTACCTGCGGTTCGTGGGCGAGCACCGCGGCGACACGCCGATCGTCACCTACTACTCGTTCCCGCTCTTCCTCCAGGCCTACGACGTGCTCGCGGGCGCCGGCCGGATCGACGCGGGCGAGCGCGCGCGCTTCGAGGCGTGGCTGCGGCCCTACGTCGCCTACCTCCAGCGCGAGGAGCGCTACAAGAACAACCACCACGCCTGGCAGTGCGCGTTCCTGCTCGCGGCCGGGCACTGCCTGCGCGACCGCGCGCTGATCGACCGGGCGGCGGGCTATCTGCGCAACGGGCTGAGCCACTACGTGGCCCGCGACGGGAGCCTGTGGCGCGAGCTCGTGCGCAAGGAGAAGGCCGCGACCTACACGGTCATGGCCCTCGAGGGCGCCATGCTCGCGGTCACGTTCGCGGAGCGGCACGGGCACGCGGGCCTGCGCCTCCAGCGCGCCGACCGGCGCGGGCTCGGCAGCACGATCGCGCTCCGGGCGCTCGCCTTCCGCCCGTTCGGGGGCCTGCCCGTGCCCAGGGACGGCGGCACGCTCCGCGACGCGATCGGGCTCCTGCGCGACTTCGTGCACGACCCGCGGAGCTGGGACCGCTTCGAGCCGCTCACCCGGACGCGCTCCCTGAACGGTCCGGCGGCGCCGACGGACTGGGGCTGGCTGTTCGAGCTCGCCCACGCCTGGTGGGGCGACCCGCGCGACCTCACGCTCGCGCAGGGCGCCCCCTACGGGCTCCAGCCGCCGCGCGCCTACGCGACGCTCCACGCGACGCTCTGCCTGCGCCCGCTCACGCCGCCGCCGACGCCGGGGATCTCGGGCACGGTCCCGACGCCGCCCTGAGCCGCGGGCGCGAGCCGGGTCGAGCCCGCGGCGCGCCGTCCGGCCGCCCCGACCTCGCCCTGCCGCGTCGCTACTCCTCGAGCGCGACGCGGTGGACGAGCCCGCGGCGCGTGCCGACCCAGATCGTCCGTCGCGCGCCTCGTCCCTCGCCCGGGGCCACGAGGACCCGCCGGGGCGCGTCGCCGCGCCCGCCGTCGAGCGGCAGCCGGGCGAGCGGGCGCACGGCGTGGAGGTCCCACAGGACGAGGTGGCCGCCGCGCTCGCAGGCGAGCGCGCGCCCGTCGTCGAGGAGCGCCGCGCCGTCGATCGGCCCGCCGCCCGCGACGCTCGCGCGCGGCTCGGCGTCGGCGCGGACCCTCCGCAGGTCCCACAGCGCGAGGCGGCCGTCGTCGCCGAACGTGAGCGCCTGCCGCAGCCCCGCCCGGCCGTCGAGGCCGTGGCTCCCGTGCACCTCGTGCGCGCGGACCCGCGCCCGCTCGCGCCAGGTCGCGGGCTCGTAGCCCTGGAGGGTCCCGCCCGACGAGATCGCCCACACGGCGGCCCCGTCCTCGCTCGCCGCGAGGCCTTGCACCCAGCCCGCGGGGGCGTGCGGGCCGCCGCGCAGCGCGCCGAGGGGCTCCCCGCGCGCGAGGTCCCAGAGCACGAGGGCCGGCTCGTCGCAGCCCGTGACGGCCCGCCGCCCGTCGGGGAGCACGAGCGCGGCGAGCACGTTGTTGCGGTGCCCGCCCTCGAGCGTGCGCTCGAGCCGCCCGGCCTCGAGGTCCCAGACGCGGGGGGTGGCGTCGTGCGCGACGGTCACGGCGCGCCGCCCGTCGGGCGACGGCGCGAGCGCGTTCACGAAGCGCCCGTGGCCGAGCAGGCGGTGCACGACCGCGCCCGTGTCGGGGCGCCGGACGAGGACCTGCCCGTCGCCGGCCGCGGACACGAGCGCGCCGCCCGGCCCGAGGCCGAGCCCGGTCACGAACCCGCCGTGGCCGGGGTCGTCCCAGACCGGCCGGAGCGCCTCGCCCTCCTGCGCCCAGAGGCGGAGCGTGAAGTCGCCCCCGACCGAGGCCAGCCGGCCGTCGGGGAGGAACGCGAGCCCCGAGACGCCGGCCCCGTGCGCGGCCGCGACGTGCGCGCGCCGGCCGAGCCCGTCCCAGGCCGTGACCGCCCCGTCGGGCCCGCCCGCGGCGAGCGCGCCGCCCGGGCCCGCCGCGATCGCGCGCACGGGGGAGGTCGACCGCTGCGAGCTCCCCCGCGACCGCTCGCGCTCGAGGTCCCACCGCGTGAACCAGCCGTCGGCGGACCCCGCCACGAGCGTCACGCCGGCGCGGTGCAGCACCGCCCCCGGCCGCCCCGCCTCGAGCTCGCGCGAGGGCGCCGGCCCGCCGGGCTCGAGCCGGAGGAACGCCGGCCGGAAGTCGCCCGCGACCACGAGCTCGCGCGCGGCTCCGGGGGCGAACACGGCGGAGGTGACCTCGCGGTCGAGCCGGTGCACGGCGGGCGCGCCGCCGCCCTCGAGGTCGCGCGCGGGGTCGAACGTGGTGAGGTGCTGCCCCCCGAGGGCGACGCCGAGCGCGCCGTCGTCGCTCACCGCGACGACGCGGACCGGTCCGGGCAGCGCCGCGACGCGCGCCGGGCGCGCGCCGGGCTCGAGGTCCCAGCGCAGGACGGCCCCGTCGAGGCCGCCCGTGAGCGCCCAGCGGCCGTCGGGGCCGAGCGCGAGCGCGTGGGGCTGCGCGGGCGCGGGGCCGAGCACGAGCGTCGCCGCGCCCTCCGCGTCCCACACGCGGACGTGCCCGTCCGTGCTCGCCGTGACGAGCCGGCCGTCGCCGGTCGCCGCGACCGCGGTCACGGCCTCGTCGTGCTTGCCGCGCTCGCCGCCGAACGTCGCCTCGAGGCGCAGCGCCGGCCCCCGCCGCGGAGGGGCC
>JANJTH010000094.1 GCA_024711205.1 Planctomycetota bacterium
CGCCGTCGCCCTCGCCGCGCGTCCCCCGGGCGTCCCCGCCGCGCCGCCGGGCGAGGGGGTCGCCGCCGCGAGCACCGACCGCCCCGCGGGGGCCGACCCGGACGCCGCCGCCCGCGCCCGCTACCTGGCGCGCTGCCGCGACCCGCTCGCGAGCAGCGCCGCGCGCCTCCGCGCGCAGCTCGCGCGGGACGTCGAGGGCTGGGACGAGCGGCGCCTGGCGGCGCTGCGCGCGGAGAAGGAGGCGCTCGCCGCCGAACGTGGGGCCGCGTGGGGCGAGGCGCTGCGCGTCCCGCTCGCGCGCGGCACGGTGGGGTTCGCCGCGCTCGAGGCGCTCGGCGCGGTCCTCGACGCGCCCCCCGCGATCGAGCCGCCCGCCGCGCTGGGGGAGGCGCTCGACGCGGCGCTCCTCGCCCGCCTGGAGGGCGCGAAGGTGTCCGACCCGGCCTCGGTCGCCGGGTTGTGCGCCTTCGAGCTCCAGCGGGCCGCCGCGCTCGGACTTCGCCGGCGGCCGCCGCCCGCGCTCGCCGCGTGGATCCAGAGCGTCGGCGCAGAGGTCTGGGCGCGCGAGCCGCTCGCGCTCGCCCAGGTCGGCCTGTGGGCGGACGTGCGAGGGCTGAGCCGGGACATCAACCCGCTCGTCAACGGCGACCGCGCGTCGGACGCGGACCTGGCGCGCGCCTCCGGGGAGCGGAAGGAGAGCCACGCCCTCGCGCTCCTGCGCGCCCGTCGCTTCCTCCTCCGACCCGGCGCCAGGGAGGCGCACCCGCGGGAGTGGGCGGCGGCCCTCGCCGACGCGCGCCTCGCGGCGTCGGAGGGCCCGAGCGACCTCGGCCCCCGCTGGCGCGAGGAGGCCCGCTTCCATCTGGCCAAGGCGCTGTATCAGCACCTCGGCGGTCGCGGCCCGGCCCCCGACGAGCGCCCGCGGCTCCTGGCGGAGCTCGGGGCGGCCGCGGCCGAGGCCCGCCGGTCCTTCAGCGAGTTCGCGCGGCGCGAGGCTCTCGGCGAGCCGGTCCGCCCCGGGAACGCCCTGTTCGTGCGAGAGGCCGCTCAGTTCGAGGCCTGGAGCCTCGACCAGAGGGGCCGCCCCGATGAGGCGCGCGCCATGTGGGACCAAGCCCTGGCCGCGATCGAGCCGCTCGCGGCGCGCGAGGGCGACCAATTGCAGGTGGTGCACACGTTCCGGGCGGCCACGGAGCACGCCCTCGGGGCGGGCGACCCCGACCTGGCCGCCGCGCGCGCGGCCCGCGCGTGGGCGCTTGCCCGGAGCCTCGAGGAGCAGCGCGACGCCGCGTTCGCGCTCCTCCGCGTCCACGGGACTCACCCCGATCTCGCGCCCGGGCTCGCCCGCGTCGACGCGGAGCTCGTGCCCGACCTCGGGCGCCTCCGCGACTGGCTCACGGAGCCTCCCCGGGAGGAGCAGTACTGGCTCGCGGCGCTCGCGATCGACGCGGCGGCCCGGCTCGGGGACGAGCGGGCCGCGCGCGCGCGCCACGCGCTGGCCCTGGAGCTGTTCCCGGGCCGGCGGCAGCTCCTCGACGAGGCGCTGCCCGCGGCGTGGCGCTGAGCGCCGGCGCGGGCCGGCCGCGCGCTCGACGACGCGCCGCCCGATCAAGCCAGGCCGCCGCGCGGGCCGATAGACCCGCTGGGCCCCCCGACCGACCCTGCCTGGGTCGAGCCCGGGGCGCCCGAGGGCGGGGGCGCGTGGAGAAGCTGGTCATCGAGGGCGGACGGCCGCTGCGGGGCACGGTGCGGGTCAACGGGGCCAAGAACGCGGTCCTGCCGCTGCTCGCGGCGACGCTGCTGTCCGAGGGGCGGTGCGTGCTCCGCAACGTCCCGGACCTGTTCGACGTGCGGACGCTGCTCGACATCCTGCGCGAGGTCGGGCTCACGGCCGACTGGCGCGGGCCGGGCACGGTCGTGACCCGCGTCGAGCGCCACGATTGCTCGGTCGCCCGCTACGAGCTCGTGTCCAAGATGCGCGCCTCGATCTACGTGCTCGGGCCGCTGCTCGCGCGGCGCGGGTTCGCGCGCGTCTCGCTCCCGGGCGGCTGCGCGTTCGGGCTGCGGCCCGTCGACCTCCACCTGAAGGGCCTGCGCGCGCTCGGCGCCGAGATCGGGCTCGACCACGGCGACATCGTGGCCCGCGCCCCGGGCGGCCGCCTGCGCGGCGCCCGCGTGTTCCTGGGCGGCCCCATGGGCTCGAGCGTCGGCGCGACCGCGAACACGCTCATGGCGGCCTGCCTCGCCGACGGGAAGTCGGTGATCGAGGGCGCCGCCTGCGAGCCGGAGATCGACGAGCTGGCCCACTTCCTCAACCGCATGGGCGCGACGATCGAGGGGATCGGCACGCCGCGCCTCGTGATCACGGGCGTGCCAGCGCTCGGCGGCGCCGCGGCGCACGTCGTCCCCGACCGGATCGAGGCCGGGACGTTCGCGATCGCGGCCGGCCTGCTCCCGGGCAGCGACGTGCGGATCGAGGACCTCCGCGTCGACCACCTCTCGGCCGTGTTCGACAAGCTGGCCGAGGCGGGCGTCGAGGTCACGGTCGAGGACGACAGCGCGGTGCGGGTCCGTCGGACGGGCGAGCTCCGCCCGGTCCACGTCGCGACGCTCCCCTACCCGGCCTACCCGACGGACTGCCAGGCCCAGCTCGTGTCCATGCTCTCGCTCGCGCGCGGGATCTCGGTCGTGACCGAGAAGATCTACCCCGACCGCTTCCACCACCTGGCCGAGCTCAACCGCATGGGGGCCGACGTCCAGAAGGAGGGCCCGAGCGCGATCATCCGCGGCGTCGACCGCCTGAGCGGCTGCGACGTCGAGGCGAGCGACCTGCGGGCCGCCGCCGCGCTCGTGATCGCGGGCATGGCCGCCGAGGGCAAGACGACGGTCCACAAGCTCCACCACCTCGACCGCGGCTACGAGCGGTTCGAGGAGCGGCTCCAGGCCCTCGGCGCCTCGATCGAGCGGCAGGGCAAGCAGGCGGCCGCGGCGCGGACCGCCGCCTGAAGCCTGGCGCCCCCAGCCCCTTACGGCTCGGGCCGGCCTCCCCGTGGCGTGCGCGCCCTGGGCGGCGGCCCCCGGCTGGTCTATCCTGAGGGCGGTCGCGCGCGAAGGGCTGGGGGGCATGTTCGAGCGGCTCAAGAACTGGAACTTCGAGGACCTCCTCGAGCAGCTCCGCACGGTCGGCTCGGTGTCCGAGATCGCGGCGCGGATCCCCGGGCTCGCGCAGGTGCTCCGCGACCAGGAGCTCGACTGGGTCCTCCAGTCCGCGGAGGCGATCCTCCTCGCCATGACGACGGAAGAGCGGCGCGACCCCGAGCGGCTCGCCGGCGCGGCGGGCGCGGCGCGCCGCGCCGAGGTCGCGGCCGCGGCGAAGGTCGCCCAGGCCGACGTCGACCGCCTCGTCACCCGGTTCCTCGAGGCGCGTCGGCGCCTGCGCGCGATGATCGAGAGCGAGGCCCTGCCGGCCGAGACCTGGCAGGAGATCGAGGACCAGCTCCCCTCGCGGGCCGAGGAGCCGACCCCGGACGAGCAGACCGACGACGTGCTGCGGAAGGTCGCCCGGCTCGGGCTCGGGTCCCTCTCGCCCGGCGAGCGGGCCGTCCTCGAGGACGCGAGCCGCCGGTACCGCGCGCAGCGCTGAGCGCCCTCGAAGGAGCCCTCGGCGAAGGCCGCCGCGAAGCCAGCGGCGTCGCCTGCGAGGTAGGAGCGACTCGAGCATTCCTGGAGGGACTGTGAGTTGCGACCCACGAAGCAGGCGGCGTCGATGGCGAGCGCGGTCGAGCCGGCGATTTCTTCGAGGGCTGTGAGCTCCAACCCGTTGCCGGCGCGCGGGCTGCGCCCCCCGGCCCGCCCGGGCCCGGGGGAGCCGGGAGTCGGCCTGGACGGACACGCCGCTTGCGTTCCGGGCGGGGCCGCCTAGAATCCTGGGCTTCCGCGTCTCCACGGCGGGCCGTTCGGGCCAGGCCGGGCGCGGCGCTCGGTGCGTGTCCTCGTGTTCGAACAGCTCACGGATGGGGTCAGCGGCGCGATCCAGCGCCTCGTCTCCCGCGGTCGCCTCACCGAGGCGAACGTGGAGGACGGGCTGCGCGAGGTCCGGCAGGCGCTGCTCGAGGCGGACGCGGCCGTCCCGGTCGTCCGCGACTTCATCGAGCGGGTCAAGACGCAGGCGATCGGCCAGCTCCAGATCCAGGGCGTCGACCCGGGGCACCAGTTCATCAAGACCGTCTCGGACGAGCTCACGGCCCTCATGGGGCCGATCGACACGCGGATCCGCGAGGCCCAGGGCGGCGGCCCGACGATCATCATGATGGTCGGGCTCCAGGGCTCGGGCAAGACGACCTCCTGCGGCAAGCTCGCGAAGTACCTGATCGAGCGCAAGCGCCGCAAGCCCATGCTCGTGGCGGCCGACCTCCAGCGCCCGGCCGCGATCGAGCAGCTCAAGGTGCTCGGCGAGTCGCTCGGCGTGCCGGTCTACAGCGAGGACCCGGCCGAGAAGAAGGGCCTGACCGGCCTGTTCAAGCGCGGCTCGCGCGCGGCCGAGGTCTGCAAGAACGGGATCAAGCAGGCGACGCTGCAGGGCCGCGACGTCGTGATCCTCGACACGGCCGGCCGGCTCCACATCGACGAGGAGCTCATGGCCGAGCTCCGCGACGTGAAGGCGCGGACCGAGCCGCAGAACGTGTTCCTCGTCGTCGACGCCATGACCGGCCAGGACGCGCTCAGCTCGTCCAAGCGGTTCAACGACGAGATGGCGATCGACGGCGTGATCATGACCAAGCTCGACGGCGACGCGCGCGGCGGCGCGGCGCTCTCGATCAAGGCGATCACCGGCAAGACGATCAAGTTCATCGGCACGGGCGAGAAGCTCGACCGGCTCGAGGAGTTCCACCCCGAGCGCATGGCCTCGCGGATCCTCGGCATGGGCGACATCGTCAGCCTGGTCGAGAAGGCCAAGGAGGTCGTCGACGAGGCCAAGGCCGAGCGGTCGGCGACGCGGCTCATGTCGGGGCGCTGGAACTTCGACGACTTCCTCGACCAGCTCCAGACGGTCAAGAAGCTCGGCCCGCTCCAGCAGGTCCTGGGGATGATCCCCGGGTTCTCCTCGGTCTCGAAGCACGTCAACCTCCAGGGCGACGAGCTCAAGCCGGTCGAGGCGGTGATCCGCTCGATGTCGGGCGCCGAGCGGAAGAATCCGGACCTGCTGACCGTGCACCGGACCGCCGGCTCGCGACGGCGCCGGATCGCGACCGGCAGCGGCGTCTCGGTCAACGAGGTGAACGCGCTGATCAAGCAGTTCAAGGTCATGAAGCGGGTCGTGGGCGAGATGACCCGCGGCGGCCGGCTCGGCCAGCTCATGACGAAGCAGGGCGTCGAGGAGATGATCCCGCGGCTACCCGGGGGGCGCGCCCTCGGGAAGGCCGCGGGCATGCGTCCGCAGACGAAGAAGCAGAAGCGGCGGGGCAAGCGTTGAGGCCCCGCGAGCAGGGAGTGTCATGGTCCGCATTCGACTGAAGCGGTTCGGCCGCAAGAACCGCCCCTTCTTCCGCCTCGGTGTGTTCCACGGCGGCACGCGCCGCGATGGCCGCGCCATCGAGGAGCTGGGGCACTACGACCCGATCGTGGCCGAGGCCGACAAGAAGTACTCGCTCAACCGCGAGCGGATCGGCTACTGGCTGTCCGTGGGCGCCAAGCCGTCCGAGACGGTCGAGGCGATCCTGCTCTCCCAGGGGATCGACGTCCCCGGGTCGGGCAAGCAGCGCGCGCCGACGCCCGAGGAGCGGGCGGCCCGCGAGGCCGAGCGCGAGGAGAAGCGCCAGAAGCGCGAGGTCGCGATCCAGCGCAAGGCGGTCCAGCAGGCGACCGACGCGCGCATGTCCCGCAAGGAGAAGCGCGAGGCGAAGAAGGCCGGGCGCTGACGTCGTGCGGGGGAGCGCGCGGTGCGCATCGACGTGCTCACGCTCTTCCCCTCGGTCTTCGAGGCGCTCCTCGCCCACGGGCAGCTCCGCATCGCCCGTGACAAGGGGCTCCTCGAGGTCCGGTGCCACGACTTCCGCGCCTTCGCGGTCGATCGACACAAGAGCGTCGACGACCGCCCGTACGGAGGCGGACCGGGCATGGTCCTCATGTGTGGACCCATCTACGACTGCGACGAGCAGGTCACGACCGAGGGCCGGGCGGCCGGCCTCGGCGAGGGTCCGCGCCGCCTCCTCATGTCGCCGCGCGGCCGGCGGCTCGACCAGCCCCTCCTCGAGGAGCTGGCCCGCGAGCCCTGGCTCCTGCTCCTCTGCGGCCACTACGAGGGCGTGGACGAGCGGGTCCGGCTCGGGCTCGGCCACGAGGAGGTCTCCGTCGGCGACTACGTGCTCTCGGGCGGCGAGGTCCCCGCGATGGCGGTGATCGACGGCGTCGGGCGCCTGCTCCCAGGCGTCCTCGGCGCGCCGGACGGGGCCCACGACGACTCGTTCTCGAGGGCCGGGCGCCTGCTCGAGGGCCCCCAGTACACGCGGCCGCGGACGTTCCGCGGCATGGAGGTCCCCGAGGTCCTGCTCTCGGGTGACCACGGCGCCGTCGCGCGCTGGCGCGCGCAGCAGGCCCACGACGAGACGCGGGCGCGCCGCCCCGACCTGCTCGGCGCAGCCGCGGGGGCGCGCGACGCCGCCGCGGGCACCACCCCTGACACCCTGAACACGACCGCGATGCCGCGCGGCGCGGGCGAGCCCACGGGGCCCGCCCACGCCCGGGGCGAAGAAGGAGCCAGCCGGCCATGAAGGATATGATGCCCAGCGTCGAGGCGAGGGCCCTCGCAGGCAAGGAGAAGGCGAAGTTCGAGATCGGCGACACCGTCGACGTGAAGGTCCGGATCCAGGAGGGTGACAAGACCCGCATCCAGAACTTCACGGGCACGGTGATCGCCAAGCAGCACGGCGGGCTCCGCGAGAGCTTCACGGTGCGGCGCCTCGTCGACGGCGAGGGCGTCGAGCGCACCTTCCCGCTCCACTCGCCGCACATCGCGGGCGTGGACGTGAAGCGCCACGGCGTCGTCCGCCGGGCCAAGCTCTACTACCTGCGCGATCGCCTGGGCAAGGCGACCCGCCTCAAGGAGCGCCGGGTCGCGATCCCGACGAACGACGAGGCGCAGGCCGAGGAGCAGGCGGGGACGAAGAAGAAGAAGCGCGGCGCGAAGGCGAAGGCCGAGCGCAAGGCGCGCGCGGCCGCCGAGGGCGCGCCGAAGAAGGCCAAGAAGAAGAAGCCGGCCGAGGCGAAGTCCTAGCGTACGGCCTCGAGGTGAGGCCCTCCGGGCCTCACCTCGAGATCGACCAGGGCTGGGGCCACGGGGGCCGGGGCCACGAGGGCGCCCGGCCCTTCGCCTTGCCGTTGCTCGTGCAGGCGAGGCTCGGACGCGCAAGCCGCGTGCGGCCTCGACGCACTCGACGGGGGGGAGCTGCCATGCCACCTGCGGGCTACGAGATCCGCTGCAAGCCGGCCACGCTCGAGCAGGTCCAGAAGGCGCGCGAGCGCGTGCTCGCGCGCCTCGGCAACGCCAAGATCGCGGAGCGCCTGACGCGGCTCACGCCGGAGGACGCGGGCGCGTTCGCGAACGACCTGCTCGCGCTCCTCGACGCGGTCGACGCGCTCGTCTCGCGGGCCAAGCCGGTCGGGTGACGGCCCACGACCCGGGCGCGCCCGGGGCCGGCGTCCTCGCGGGGGTCGTCCTCGCCGGCGGGGCGAGCCGGCGCATGGGGCAGGACAAGGCCGCGCTGCCGGGCCCCGGCGGGCGGGCGCTCCTCGCGATCGCGGTCGACGCGCTGCGCGCGGCCGGCTGCGCGCCGCTGCTCGTCGTGAGCGACCGCGCCGGCCGCCGCGACGCCGCGGCGCTCGGGGCCCGCGAGGTGGTCGATCGGCGGCCCGGGGAGGGCCCGCTCGCGGGGCTCGAGGCAGGGCTGACCGCCCTCGCCGCGACGCCCGGGGGCGGGGGCTGGTGCCTCCTGCTCCCCTGCGACGTGCCTCGCCCCGACCCGCTCCGGCTCGCGGCGCTGGCCGCGACGACGCGGGCGCTCGCACCCGGAGACGCGCTCGCGCTCGTGCCGCGCGCGGGCTCCCCCGACGGCCCTCGCGCCCAGCCGCTCGTCGCCGCCTACCACGTGGGCTGCCTGCCCGCCGTGACGGCCCTCCTCGACGGCGGGACGCGGCGGCTGCGCGACCTGCTCGACCGCGTGAGGGTGCGGTGGCTGGACTGGCCCGAGGGCGCGTGGTGCCGGGACTGGGATACCCCGGGCGACGTGGGGTGACCTGAGGCCGTACGCGCCCTGGAAGCGGGGCAGAGGGCAAGGGCAAGGGCAAGGGCAAGGGCAGGGGAAGAGGGGAAGAGGGACCTGGAGCCGTACGCGCCCTGGACGCAGGGGAAGCCTGCAGGCGGCCTGCCCGACCGCGGGAACGGGAACGGGAACGGGAACGGGAACGGGAAGAGCTCCGCTGGGGGCGGGCGGTGGGCCGGCCCCCCACCCGCGGGGCAGGGGCTCGCCGCAGGCGCGCCCCGCGGCCCCATCCCCCTCCAAGAAGTGGGGGTAGGGGCGCAGGCCCAACCCCCCCCTCATTGGCCGGGACCAAAACCGCTATGGCGCGCCCGTGTTGGCGCAGGGAAGGGGGGCGGCCCCCCCCCACCCCTGGTAACCCCCTGCCAC
>JANJTH010000263.1 GCA_024711205.1 Planctomycetota bacterium
GGGCGCCGGGCGGGCGGAGCCCGCCGGACTCGCCCGGCGGGCGCGGGCCGCCGGGTCGGCCGGGCCCGGGCCCGCCGCGTCCAGGCGGCGGCGGTCCTCGCCGGTCCGGCCCGCTCACGTTGCCCCCGGCGCGCACGAGCCCGGACGGTTCAAGGCACCCCTCCCGCGAAGGCTCCGAGGCGTCGCTCGCGGCCGCGGTCGCGAGGATAGTCGCGCCCGCCGGCGCGAGCAACCAACCGCACGGACGACGCGCGCCGGGACGGAGCGTTTCCGGACGGCGGCCCCCGGTCGACGGGCGCTACCCGGGCAGGCACCGCCCGCGGGACGGGGACGACGCGACGGGGCGGTGCAGGCGGAGGCGGGCCCCGTCTGCGACCCCGGCCGCGCGTACGTCCGAGGCGTCGACGCCGTCGAGGCGCGTGAGCACGGTGCGCGGGTGGCGCGCGCGCACGAACCGGCCGAGCGCCGGGTCGCCCACCCACACGAGCCCGCGCTCGGCGCTCTGCTGGCTCGACCGCTCGAGCTGCTCGCGGAACCCGGCGAGCAGCCCGTCGAGGTACTGCCGCTTGGCGCGCCGGTCGCGGATCGCCCGCTCGCGCTTGAACCGCCGCCAGAGCGCCTCGCTCTGGCGCACGAGGCAGTCGTGCACGTACTCCGCCATGTCGACGTTCGAGCGCGAGCCCAGGACCTCGAGCACGTTGCCCCCGACGCCGCGGTGCGCGTCGTAGCCGTCGACCCAGATGCAGCGGACGAAGAAGTGCTCCTGCAGGAGCCCCGCGATCACGTAGCGGTGGAGCGGCACGCGCCCCGAGCACGGGCCGAGCACGCGCGCCACGTAGTCGGGGGCGCGCGCGGCCGGGTCGAGGTTGTACTTGAGCATGAGCTCGCTCGCGCGCGCGAAGGCCGCGCGCGCCTCGTGCTCGTCCGGGTTGTTGTCGGCGAGCGCGAGCAGCTTCATGATCCGCGCCAGGCGCTCGTCCTGCGGGTCGGCGCCCGCGCCCGCGCCGCCCGGCCGGAACAGGGGCACGCCGCCGTCGCCGCGCGCGGCCGGGTCGGCGCCCAGGAGCGCGCACGCCTCGCGGAAGGCCGGGCCGTGCGGCGGCTCGTGGCCGCGCCGCCACAGCTCGCTCACGACCTGGTGCGCGACCTCGTGGCGGAGCGTCTCGACGGCCGAGTCCCACGTGTAGCAGAGGACCTGCCGGCGGGCGATCGTGATCAGCCGGCGCGCGGGGTCCCACGCGCCCCAGCGCCGCCCCCCGTCGTGGAGCGCGATCGAGGGCGGGCGGAGCGCCGAGCGCAGGTGCCGGTAGTTCAGGTCCTCCCAGGCCTCGCTCAGGCGCTCGAGGCAGCGCCGCTCGAGCTCCGCGCCCAGCGCGCGCGCCGACATGTCGCGCAGGTCGTCCTCGAGCCGGGCCGCCCACGCCTCCTCCGGCAGGTCGGGGCACGGGTCGTCGTCGTGGCCCCCTGGCGGCGCCGCTCCGGTCACGCCCTCGCGCAGGCTCCCTCGCTCCGCCACGGCCGCCCTCCTCGCCCCGAGCCTACCCGCCGCCGCCGACAGCCCGGGCCTGCGGCCGCGGCCCGCGCGGGGCCGCTACAATCGCCCCCCATGGAGCCGATCGACTTCACCGGGGTGATCGAGGCGCTCCTCGCCAACGCGCTGCGCGAGGCCGAGGCGGGCCCCGCGACCGCCGTCTCGGTCGAGGTCGGCGACGACGCCGTGCGCGTGGTCGACGACGGGCGCGGGCTGCCGGTGCACGCGCACCCCGGCTCGGGGCGCCCGCTCGTCGAGGTGATCCTGACCGGCCCGCGGCGCGGGCCGCGCAACACGCTCGCGCGCGTGAACGCCTGCTCGCTCTGGCTCGAGGTCGAGTCGCAGCGGGACGGCGAGCTGTTCGTGCAGCGCTACGAGCTCGCCCGCCCGACGAGCGAGCCGCGCCGGAAGGGCGCCGCGGTGCGGCGCGGCACGGCGATCACGGCCGCGCCCGCGCTCGGCGCCCCGCCCGACTTCGAGGGCCTGCGCGCGCTCGTCCGCCGCGTGCTCGAGGCCCGGGGGCCGGGGCTGCGCGTGAAGGTCCGCCTGCGCGACCTCCGCTGCGCGAAGGACGAGACGATCGTCGTCGTGTGACTCGGGGGCCGGCGCGCCGGGGGCGTGCTACCGTCCGGCCTTCGCCCGGCGGCCCTCGTCTGGCCGGGGTGACCACGTGCTCACACAGTTCGTCGAGAACGTCGCGCTGCTCGTGGCCCTCTGCCTCGTCCAGCGCCTGGTGGCCCGGCGCTGGGCGCCGGAGGCCCGCGCGGGCCAGGTCGCCGCCGGCGCGCTGTTCGGCGTGATCGCCGCGGCCTCGATCGCCAGCGCGGTCGAGTGGTCCCCGGGGGTCGTGTTCGACGCCCGCGCGGCCGTCCTGGGCACGGCCGCCCTGTTCGGCGGGCCCGTCACGGGCGTCGTGGCCGGGGGGGTCGCCGGCGCCTACCGGGCCTGGCTCGGGGGCCCGGGCGCGGCCGTCGGCGTGGGCACGATCGTGTCCGCCGTGCTGCTCGGGCTCGCCCTGCGCGACCACCCGCGGTTCCGGCCGGCCACCGTCTCGGCCGGCGCGCTGGCCGCGTTCGGCCTCCTCGTCGCGGGGGCGACCGTCGCCTGGTTCGCGCTCCTGCCCCTGCGGTTCGTGGACGACGTGCTCGTCGGGCTGGCGCCGGTCTACGTGCCCGCGCTGTGCGCCGCGACCCTGGGGGTCGGCCTGCAGCTCCGCGAGGTCGAGCTCGGGCGCGCGACCGAGCGCGCGCTCGAGGCCTCCGAGCGCCGGTTCGAGGCGCTGTTCGACGCCGCCGCGGTGGCGTTCATCGAGGAGGACCTGAGCGAGCTGTTCGACCGCGTCGCCCGGCTCCGCGCCGAGGGCGTCGTCGACCTCGCCGCCCACCTCGAGCGCAACCCCGGGCTCGCGGGCGAGCTCCTGGCCACCCTGCGGATCACGCGCGCCAACCCGGCCGCCGTGGCGCTCTTCGAGGCGGGCTCGCGCGAGGAGCTCGTGCGCCGCTTCGCCGAGACGAGCGCGCCCTCGACCGTCGTCGGGTTCTCGCGGGCGCTCTGCTCGCTGTGGGCGGGGGACGCGCGCTTCCTGGTCGAGGCCGAGTTCCGCACGCTGCGCGGCCGGACCTTCCTGGGCCTCCTGAGCGCGCCGCCGCCCGCCACGGCCGAGGCCGCCCGCCGCGTGCCGATCACGATCGCCGACGTGACCGAGCTCCGCCGCGCCGAGCGGGCGCTCGACCTCGAGCGCGAGCGGCTGCAGGAGGTCCTGCGAGCCACGCGCGCGGGCACCTGGACCTGGGACGTGGCGACGGGCGCGTTCTCGCCCGACGAGGGCTGGGCCCGGCTCGCGGGCTACCCGCTCGAGGCGCTCGTCCCGGCGACGATCGAGACCTGGCGCCGGCTCACGCACCCGGACGACCTGCCCCGCGCGGAGGCCGCGCTCGCGCGGGTCCTCGCGCGCGAGGACGACCTCTACGACTGCGAGCGCCGGCAGCGCCACGCCGACGGGCGCTGGGTGTGGGTCCACGGCCGCGGCAGCGTCGTCGCGTGGGGGGCCGACGGCGCCGCGCTGCGCGTGTCGGGCACGACGATCGACGTCACGGCGCGCAGGCAGGCCGAGGCGCGGGCCGACCGGCTGGGCGCGATCCGCGAGACCGTCCTGCGCTGCCACACGGCGCTGCTCGCGCCCGGAGACGAGCCCGCGCTCCTGCAGGCGCTCGCCGACCTGCTCGTCGAGAACCGCGGCCACGACCTCGTGTGGCTCGGCGTGCCCGAGGGCGGGCCCGAGCGCCGCGTGGTCCCCGTCGCGCGGGCCGGGGTCGCCGCGGACTACGTGGACGGGCTCGACGTGCGCTGGGGCGAGGACGACCCGCGCGGCCAGGGGCCGACGGGGACGGCCATCCGCACGGGCCTGCCGCAGGTGGCGCGCGACCTCGCCTCGCGGCCGGACTACGCGCCCTGGGCGTCGGCGGCGGAGGGCCAGGGCCTCCGGTCGTCCGCCGCGGTGCCGGTGGGCGCGCCCGGGCGGGTGCTCGCCACGATCAACGTCTACTCGCACGAGCTCGAGCACTTCGACGCGGACGAGCTGGCCCTCCTGGGCGAGCTGGGCGCGAACCTCGGGCTCGTGCTCGAGGCGCGCCGGGCCGAGGAGGCCCGCGCCGCGGCCGGGGCGGCGCTCGAGCGGGCCTACCTGGTCGTCGTCGACGCGGTGGTCGCGACGATCGAGCGGCGCGACCCCTACACGAGCGGCCACCAGCGGCGCGTCGCCCGCCTCGCCGTCGCGATCGCGCAGGGGCTCGGCTGGCCGCCGGCGCGGGTCGAGGGGCTCCGCCTGGGCGCCCTCGTGCACGACATCGGCAAGATCGCCGTCCCGGCCGAGATCCTGGCCCGCCCGGGCCGGCTCAACGCGGCGGAGTTCGCGCTGGTCCGCGAGCACGCCGCGGCCGGGGCCGAGATCATGGCGCAGGTCGCCCTGCCCTGGCCGATCCGCGACATGATCGCGCAGCACCACGAGCGCCTCGACGGGAGCGGCTACCCGCTGGGGCTCTCGGGCGCCGCGATCTGCGAGGAGGCCCGCGTGATCGCGGTCGCGGACGTCCTCGAGTCGATCGCGTCGCACCGCCCCTACCGGCCGGCGCTCGGCGTCGACGAGGGCCTCGCGGAGCTCGCGCGCGGGCGCGGGACGCTGTTCGACCCGGACGCCGTGGACGCCTGCGCGCGGGTCGTCGCGGCCAGGCTGGCGGCCGGCGCCGACCCGTTCGGGGACGAGGCCGCGGCGCCGGCCCCCGACGCCGGCCCCCGGCAGGGCCCGGGCGCCGGTCCGGCCGAGGACGCGGCCGACGACCGTGCCGCCGGCAGCGAGGCCACGGCCCCCGAGCACCGGGGCGCGGGCGCCACGTAGCGCGGCGCCCCGGGGGCGACCCGCGGGCGCGCCCCGGGGTCAGCCGGCGGTGAGCAGGCCGAACGGGCGGAGCGCGGCCAGCGCGACGAAGCCGAGCGCGAGCGCGCCGTAGTAGCGCCAGACCCAGGCGTCGGGCACCCCGTGCCGGAGCCGGCGGCGGAGCAGCACGAGCGCGCCCGTCTCGAGCGCGCGCCAGGCCGTCCAGAGGAACAGGGCCGGCGCGAGGGGGTTCAGGCGCGCCGCCGCGAGCAGGTGCCCGTGGGCGAGCTGGACGAAGCCGCGCGTGAGCCCGCAGCCCGCGCACTCGACCCCGAGCGCGCGCCGCCACCAGCAGGCGCCGCCGCCCGTGTGCTCGACGAGCCACGCCGCGAGCGGGGCGTTGGGCGCCCCGCTCGCGTCGAGGGGCGCCGTGGCGGCCGCGAGCGCGAGCACGAGCGCGAGCGCGAGCAGCTCGACCGCGTCCGTCCACGCGGGCCGCCCCGCTGGCGCGGGGCCGACGCGGACCAGCCCGCCCAGGAGGGGGCGGAGTGGCGGAGGCGGAGGCGGAGGCTCCGCTGGGTGTGGGCGGGTCGGACGCGGGGCGGAGGGCAAGGGCAAGGGCAAGGGCAAGGGAAGAGGGGAAGAGATAGGAGGGAGTTGCCCGACCGCGAGAACGGGAACGGGAAGAGCTCCGCGGGATGCGGGGGGGCTTCCCCTGGGCCGAGCGCCCTCGCGGACGCTCCCTGCCCCACCATCCCCATCGGGATTGCGGGGGAGCGCTGCAGGAGCTCCCCCGCGATCCCGCTAGACGAACAGGATCGGCCCGTCGCTGCGGAGCGCCAGGTCGTGGGCCCGGTGGAACTCGGGTGAGCCGACGGGGCCCGGGCGGGCGGTCACGACGAAGCGCGTCCGCCCGCGCGTCGCCTTGGCGAAGGCCTCCATGGGGGCCTCGCCCACGTGCACGTTGACCTCGACCTGCAGCCCCCGCGCCGCGCCGGCCGCCTTGGCCGCCTCGCCGATCGCGGCGGTGTCGCGCTTCGCGGCGCGCTTGAGCGCCTCCTCGCGGAGCGCGCCCAGGTCGATCGTGTCGCCGAGCAGGTGCTTCACCTCGTCGATCACGGTCAGGTCGGGCACGTCGAGGACCTCGACCCGGCCCTCGGGCGCGGTCAGCGCGAGGGCCCAGCCGACCTCGAGCGGCGTCTCGCGCGTGGTGACCGTGATCGGGATCAGCGCGTCGCTGAAGCACGGCTCGACCGACTCGACCGGCCGCCGGGCCAGGAGCACGGGCACCAGGGCCTCGGCGAGCACGATGTCCGCGCCGGAGCCGAGGCTCGCGTCGCGCGTGAGCCCGATCTCCTCGCGGAACGGGGCCGGCAGGACGATCAGCCCGACCCCGCTGGCCTCGCCCGCGGCCGCGAGCACGTCGCGGCCCGTCGCGAGGTCGGCCCGCTCGACGACCTGCGCGCCGGTGCGCGCGGCCACCCACTGGGCGAGCAGCCGCGTGACCCCGTCCTGCGCCGACCCGTCGAGCGCGAGCAGGACCCGCGCGGGCTTCGGGTCCGGGATCTCGACGTGGCCGGCGAGCGCGGCCTCGAAGGCGTGGAGGCTGCTCGCGAGCATGCGGTCCTCGAACTGGTCCATGGCGCGTCAGCTCCCCGGGAAGAGCGAGAAGGAGTGGAAGACGATGATGTAGGCGATCACGATCGCGGACTGGAGGCCGAAGACGAGCCCCCCGACCTTCATGAACTCGCCCCAAGAGACCTTGACCCCGCGCTCCTTCTCGAGCGCGCTCAAGGCCAGGATCGTGCTCACACTGCCGACGGGCGTCGAGTTGCCGCCCAGGTTGCTCGTCATGATCAGCGTCCACCAGATCGGGCCCGGGTCGGCGCCCTGGGCCGCGAGCGCGTGCACGATCGGGATCATGGTCGCGGCGACGGGGATGTTGTCGACGACGCCCGACATGAGGAGCACGAACACGCCCAGCACGAGCAGCGTCTTGAGCTGGCTCCCGCCGGAGACGTCCATGAGCCCCTGCCCGAGCAGGTCGAGCAGGCCGCTCGCCTGCACGGCGCCGATGATCACGAACAGGCCCACGAAGAAGATGATCAGGCCCCAGTTGACCTTCTTGATCGCCTCGTCGGCGTTCTCGCCCGAGAGGATCAGGCCGGCGGTCGCGCCCATGAAGGCCACGAAGTCGAGCCCGATCCCGATCTTCTGGGCGATCGCGAACCCGAAGATCGTGCAGAGGAGCACGGCGCCGATCCGGTAGAAGACCTTCTTGTCCTTGACGACGGCCCACTCGTCGAAGCCCTCGATCGTCTTCGCGCGCTCGACGGGGTCGCCCTTGGCGACGAGGCTGTCGCGGTAGATCCAGCGCAGCACGAAGTACGCGACGGCGCCCGAGATCAGGCCCATGGGCGACGAGATGAAGAAGAAGTCCGTGTAGCCGAGCTTGCCCGCGGTCGCGAGCATGAGGGTGCACACGCCCGAGGCGAACGTCATGAGCGCGCCCGAGTTCGCCGCGATCGCGATGAACACGAGGTACGGCTTGGCGTCGTAGTTGAGCGCCTTCGTCACGACGAGGATCAGGGAGATCGCGATCAGGCTCCCGGGCGCGATCGTGAGGAAGGTCACGAACAGCATCGTCATGACGCCGGTCATGAGGAACAGCTTCTGGGGGTCGCCCTTCGTCTGCTTGACGATCTTCACCGCGACGAAGTGGAACAGCCCCGAGCGCCCGGCGACCTCGACGAGCACCGACGTGCCGATGATCACGCCGAGCACGCCCAGGTCGTGCTCGATCACGTGGTGGACGTACTTGTAGGCCGTCTCGCCGGGGGCCCCGTGGAACAGGCCCATGGAGAGCCCGATGATCACGGACGCGCCCGCGCCCGTGAGCGCGGCCAGGCTCTTGGGCGCGAGCTCGAAGGCGATCACGCCGTAGGTCGCGAGCATGATCAGCCCGAGGATGATCATGGCGGCGATCGGGTGCTCCTTCGGCTTCGCGGCGGCGTCGCGGAGGTCGAGGTAGCGGCGCCAGGCGGCCGCCCCCTCGTGGGGCTCGCCCGTGAGCTTGGCGAGCGCCTGCTGCGCGGCGGTCGCGACCGCCGCCTCGGCCGACGCGGCCTCGGCCCGCTCGAGCCGCTGCACGAGCTTGCCCACGGAGTTCGTCCCGCCGAGCGCGGCGAGGGCGCGGGCGGCGGCGGCGGCGACGAGCGGCTCGCCCGAGTCGACGGCCGCGACGGCGACGTCGCCGGCGCGCTTGGCGAGCTCGGGGTGCTTGACCGCCGCGAGCGCGGCGACGGCGCCGGCGTGCTCCGCGACGCGGCCGACGAGCCGGTCCCCCGCGACGTCGAGCAGGCGCTCGAGCGCCTTCGCGTCGTCGACGCGGCCCAGGTGCTCGAGGAGCGCGGGCTCGAGGCCGAGCGCGTGGAGCGCGACGCCGCGCTGGATCGCGATGTCGACGAGGGCGGCGGGCCCCTCGACCGCGAGGCGGGCGAGGTGCTCGCGGGCGGCCGCGCGGTCGCGGGCCTCGAGCGCGACGTCGAGCGCCGCGACCGCCTCGGGGCTCGCCACCGCCGGCGGGGTGGGCTCGGCGGGCCGTTGCTGCGCGTGGGCCAGCCGCGGGGTGATGGCGGTGAGCGCCTGGCCGCCGAGCACGACGGCCAGGGTCGCGAGCGAGGCGTGGAGGAGCGAGCGAGGGGCGGAGGACACGGGGTGGGCCTTTCCCGCGGCGCGACGGCCGTGGCGTGGTCGGGGAAGCGACGCGACCGGGGCCGGGGCACTGCGCCCGGTCCCGGCCGTCTCGCGGCCGGCCTGGCCTCCCCTGCGCAGGGGCGGCCCGGCCGAGCCGTTCGTGGGTCCAGCCGAGGCCGGCACCTGGCGCGGGGTGACCCGCCCGCGGCGCCGGCCTCGGTGAGGCTCAGAGCTGGACGCCGCCCTCCGCGGCCGCCGCCTCGAGCGTCGACTTGTGGTCCTCGTAGGCGAGGTAGGTCGCGGCGAAGGCGACCGGGCCGGTGATGAACACGCCGAGGCCGCAGGCGAGCACGCCCGCGAACACGACGAGGCCGTTGACGATCGCGAGCAGGAGGAGCGGGAGGATGTTCCCCTTGCCGAAGGCGAGGTTCGCCTTGATCGCGGCGACGAACGGCGTGCCCGGGCGGTCGGCGATCGTCGGCGCGACGAAGTAGAAGATCCCGAGCAGCACGATGCCCGGGATCACGAGGCAGCCCATGCCGATGCCGACCAGGATCCCGACGATCAGCGGCCCGAGGAGCTTGTCGGCCACGTTCTCGAAGTTGAACAGGTCCCCGATCTGGATCGGCTTGCCCTCGTGCTTGGCGGCCTTCACGGCGGCCATGAAGTTCACGATCGCGATCATCTGGATGAACCCGCCGACGATCGGGATGATCGGGATCAGCATGAGCACGATCGAGGGAACGATGTTCGCCTTGACGATCTCGAAGCCCTCCTTGATGTAATCCCCGTAGCGCATCTGGACGGCCATGGCCCCCTCTTTCCCGCGCCGGCAGCGGCGCCCACTGTGTTCGATGTCGCGCCGCGTCGCGGCGACGAAGGCGGGGACTATATCGGCGCCGTCGGCGGGTGACAAGCGGGCTCCAGCCGCGTGCGGGCCCCGCGCGCGGCGGGCGTCGGCGGGCGTCGGCGCGCGGCGGGCGGCGCGCTCCGGGGCGCGCGCGTCGCGGGCCTGGCCGCGGCCTGCCGCGCGCGGCGGGGGGCCGTGAGCCTC
This sequence comes from Planctomycetota bacterium, assembly GCA_024711205.1. Classification (GTDB taxonomy): domain Bacteria; phylum Planctomycetota; class J058; order J058; family J058; genus JANJTH01. Next base: position 9,655 of record JANJTH010000263.1, read on the forward strand.
GCGGTCTGCGCAGGCGCGCTCGGCGACACCGTGCTCCTCCTCCCGGCGCTCGCGGCCCTCGCGCGCGCGGACCCGCCGCTCGTCGTGTGGGGCCCCGCGCGCGAGCGCCTGGGCCCGCTCCTCGCCCCGCGCGGGCCCGCGGCCGAGGTGGCGGCCTACCCGCGCTGGGCGCTGCCGCTGTGGGGTGACGCGCCGGGGTCTCCCGACGCCACGCTGCGCGCGCGCCTGGCCGGGCTCGGGCGCCTCGTCGTGTTCGGGGACGGCGGCCCGCTCGCCGCGCACGCGCGCGCCCTCGGCGGCTCGGTCGTGCCGTTCCCCCGCCCGGGGACGCCGGGGCCGCACGCCGTCGACGCCGTGGCCGAAGGGTTCGAGGCGGCGACCGGGATCGCCGTCGCCGATCGGGTTCCGCGGCTCGCCCCGACGCGGGCGGACCTCGTCCGCGGCCTCGCGCTCGCGGGCGCGCGCGGCGAGGGCCCGGGCCACGTCGTCGTCCACCCCGGCAGCGGCGGCCGCGCGAAGTGCTGGGCGGCCGAGGGCTTCGCCCGCGCGCTCGACGCGGCGGGGCTCTCGCGCCCGCCGGAGGTGGCAGGGACGAGGGCGGCCGGCCTCGCGCGAGGCGGCCTGGAGGGCCGCGCGGCCGAGTTCACCCAAGGCCGCGCGGACGACGCGGGCCCGCCCTGGGTCGTCGTGGCGCTCGGCCCCGCCGAGGTCGAGCGCGGACTCCCCGGCCTCGACGCGCTCACGGCGCGCCGCCGGGTCGTCGTGCCCGGGTCCCTCGACGACCTCGTGGCGCTCCTCGCGGGCGCGCGGGCCTACCTCGGCAACGACGCCGGGCCGGCCCACCTCGCCGCCGCGCTCGGGGTCCCCGTCGTCGTCGTGTTCGGGGCGAGCGACCCCGGGCGCTGGGCTCCGCGCGGGCGGGCCCGCGTCGAGGTCGTCCACGCCCCGGGCTGGGTCGGTCTGGACCCGGCCCGCGTCGGCGGGGCGCTCCGGCGCGCGCTCGACGCCGGTCCGGCCGACGACGGTCGCGCCGACCTCGGCGGGGCCGTCGTCGGTCCGGCCGTCCCTGGCGCCTCGTGATCGAGGCGCCGTCGCGGGGGCCGTCCCCTGGACCGCGCGTGAAGATAGAGTGAAGCCCCTCGGAGGCCGGCCGGCGCGCGGCGACCCCGGGCCGGAGGCGGCGGTGCCCGCAGCGACGACCTCGAACGCCCACGCCCGCCTGCCGGCGCGGCTCGCAGCGGCCCTGCTGGCGCCGCTCGCGCTGCTCGCCGGGCCGGCCGCCGCCACGAACGGGCCCAAGCTCACGTCGAGCGGCGTGCGCGCGGCCGGGCGCGGGGGCGTCGACTACGCGTTCGCCGACGACGGGACCGGCCCGGCCACGAACCCGGCCGGCATGGCCTTCGTCTACGGGCACCGCCTCGACCAGAGCTGGGCGCTGATCGTGCCGCGCGTCGAGTGGTCGAACGGGCTCGGCCGCACGCGCGACGGCGACCTGTTCTTCGCCGTGCCCGCCTTCTCGTTCGGCGCGTTCTTCGACCCGAGCAAGCCGCTCGAGATCAAGCCCCTGTTCGACGTGGGCCGCTGGGGCCTGTTCGACGAGCCCGGGCCCGCGGACCCCGCCGAGGCCGGCCCGCCGCCGACCGACGAGGAGCTCCTGTTCGGCGGGCGGCTCCGCGTGGGGCTGGGCGTGTTCCCGATCACCGGCGGCAAGGTCCAGCTCAAGAAGATGCGGACCTCGGTCTTCCGCGAGCCGCTCGACTGGGAGGTCGACGCGCTCCAGCTCGCGGTCACGCCGTCGCTCGCGTTCCGCTTCAACCGCTGGTTCTCGGCCGGGCTCGCCGTGCAGGCCCACTGGTCGAAGCTCGAGCTCGACGCGGGGATCGCGCAGCCGCGCTTCCTCCTCCGCGACGACTTCGAGACCGCGGCCGTGCTGCTCAACAACAGCCCCCAGATCTTCACGCGCGCCGACCTCGACGACGCCTTCACCTACGGGGTCTCGTTCCGGCTCGGGCTCATGTTCCAGTCGGGCGAGACGTCGCTCGGGCAGCTCTCGCTCGGGCTCGTCTACCAGGAGCGCACCTACTCGGCCGACTACCTGGGCCGCGCGACGGTCGACGCGAACGACGAGGTGAACAACCTCACGCAGGGCAACCCGGGGCTGCTCCAGCTCGTCGACCCGAGCATCGACCCCTCCCGCGGCTTCACCTCGGTCTACGACCTGCGCGTGCAGGGCTACGAGCAGCCGCGCCAGGTCGGGCTCGGGCTGGCCTACCGGCCGCACCGGCGGTTCTCGGTCGGGCTCGACTACACCTGGATCGAGTGGCACGCGGTCCTGAGCCAGCTCCGGGTCCGCCTGTCGGGCGGGGACAACCCGAACCTCGACCGCATGACCGCGCCCACGATCCCCGTGCGCGTGCCCATGCGCCTGCGCAACCAGCACGTCGTCGCCCTCGGGCTCTCCGCCCTCGTCGCGGAGGGCGAGGACCTCGTCGAGGGCGTGCCCGCGTGGGGCCTGACGCTGCGCGCCGGCTACAACTACGGGCGCTCGCCCGTGCCCCGCCGCACGACGCTGCCCCAGCTCCCCACGATCACCGAGCACCACGTGAGCTGCGGGGTCGGGTTCATGTGGGGCCCCCTCGTCGAGCTGTCGGCCTCGTTCGAGTGGGCCCTCCCGAAGGAGTACCGGATCGGCTCGCACCAGGGCGACCGGTCGCTCGGGAGCTCGACCCAGGACGCGGACATCCTGTTCTTCCAGGTGGGGTTCGGGCTGAACTTCTGAGGGGGGGAAGAGAAGAGGGAGGGGGAGGGAAGAGAAGAGGGAGGGCAAGGGCAAGGGCAAGGGCAAGGGCAAGGGAAGAAGGAGGAGACAGGAGGGGGCTGCGCGAGCTGCGGGAACGGGAACGGGAACGGGAACGGGAACGGGAACGGGAACGGGAACGGGAAGAGCTCCGCTGGGGGCGGGGGCGCACCGAGGACTGCGTGGTAGAGTCTCGGGGCTCCAGGAGGAGGCATGGCCGAGTTCGAGATCCAGCCGTCGACGCAGTCCGCGCGGGGCAAGCCCGTGCAGGTGCTCCGGCTCGCGGGTCAGCTCGACGCGCACACCTTCCCGGTCCTCCAGCGCGAGCTCGAGGCGATCGCGCGCAAGGACGAGCCGCGGGTGGTGCTCGACTGCGAGGGGCTCGAGTACGTGAGCAGCGCCGGGCTCGGCGTGCTCAAGAAGATGACCCGCGACTTCCGGACCAAGCAGGGCGACCTCCGGCTCGCCCGCCTGCCCGAGAAGATCGACAACGTGATGAACCTGCTCGGCTTCTCGCAGGTCCTCCGCGTCTTCGGCGGCCTCGACGAGGCCGTCGCCTCCTACGCGGACGCGTAGCCCCGCGCGCGGGCGCGACGCCCCCGGCCCGCCTCAGATCGGCAGCGAGGGCTCGTCGAAGCCCTCGGGCTCGAGCTGCAGCGTGACGTGGTGCAGCCCGAACCGGTCGTGGAGGGTCTCGCGCAGCGCGCGGAGCAGCGGGCCCGTGGCGCGGTCGTCCGCGACGACGACGTGGCCGGAGAGCGCCTCGACGCCGGTCGTGATCGTCCACACGTGCAGGTCGTGGACCCCCGTGACGCCGGGCGTCGTCGCGAGCGCCGCGCGGACCTCGTCGAGGTCGATGTGCCCCGGGACGCCCTCCATGAGCACGTTCACGACGTCGCGCAGGAGGTGCCAGGCCGAGAACACGATCAGCGCGCAGATCAGCGCCGAGGCGAGCGGGTCGGCCCAGTGCCAGCCGAAGGCCAGGATCAGCGCGCCCGCCGCGAGCGCCGCGACGCTCCCGAGCGCGTCGGTCACGACGTGGAGCCAGGCGCCGCGCACGTTGAGGCTCTCGTGGCGCGCGCCCTCGAGGATCCAGAGCGCGACGAGGTTCACGGCGAGCCCGCCGAGGCCGACGCCGAGCACGACCCCGCCCCGGACCGCGGGCGGCGCGAGGGCTCGCCCCCAGGCCTCGTGGACGATCCCCGCGGCGATCGCGAGGAGCGCGGCGCCGTTCACGAGGGCCGCGAGCACCTCGGCGCGGTAGTAGCCGAACGTGCGCTGGGGCGTCGGCGGGCGGCGCGCGATCCACAGCGCGAACAGGCTGAGCGCGAGCGCGGCCGAGTCGGACAGCATGTGCCCGGCGTCGGCGAGCAGCGCGAGCGAGCCCGAGGCGAGCCCGCCCACGACCTCGGCCACCATGTAGGTCGACGTGAGCACGAGCGTGAGCGCCAGGCGCCGCTGGCTCGCCGCGCCCCGCTCATGCCCGTGCCCGTGCCCCTCGCCCACGTCCTCCGCCCGTCCGCCAGCGCGCGCGCGGCGCTCGTGTGACGTCCACTCCGCGCGCGGCGCGCGCCTGGCCGACCTCCTTCCGGTCGCTCAGCCAGGCACGGCCCTCGCGCAGCGCTCGGGCGGAGCGCTCGCGGCCCTCGTCCGCGCGCGGCTCGCTCGGTCCACGACGCGACGAACCGCCCCGGCGGGCCGACCCGTCACGCCAGGCGGCTCACCACTCGTCGTCCTCGTACTCGCGGCCGCCGCGGTCCTTGCGCCCGCGCGGCCCGCCGCCGTAGCCGCCGCCCTCTTCCTTCTCGCGCTTCTCGCGCTCGCGCTCGCGGTCCCGGTCGCGCCGCGCGCCGCGGCTCCCGCCCTTGTCGGCCGCGCGCTCCGCCTCGAGGTCGATCGGGTTGTTGAAGCCGCCGCCGAAGCCACCCCGCGGGCCGCCGAAGCCGCCTCGCGGGCCGCCGAAGCCGCCCCGCGGGCCGCCGAAGCCGCCCCGCGGGCGGTCGCCGAAGCCGCCCCGCGGGCGATCGCCGAAGCCGCCCCGTGGGCGGTCGCCGTCGCCGGCCGGGCGGTCGCCGAAGTCGCGCGGCGGGCGGTCGCCGAAGTCGCGCGGCGGGCGGTC
>JANJTH010000292.1 GCA_024711205.1 Planctomycetota bacterium
CGCGCGGTGGCCGGCCTGGGCGCGGAGCGCCGCCGCCCGCCTCGCCCTCGCGCTCGCCGCCCCGGCGCGGGCCGCCCTCCAGGAGCAGCGCGTCGAGGACGCCTGGGCGCTCGCCGAGGAGGTCCTCCGGGCCCCGGACCCCGTTCGCGCTCGCGCGGCCGCCGCGGCGGTCCGGGCGCTGCGCCCGCGGCCCCGCGCACGGCCTGCGGCCGAGACGAAGGCCGACCGTGGCCAGGCCCCGGCTCGAGGGGGGCCCCCGGCGGGCGCGCCGACCCCGGAGGTGCGGGCCCGCGCCGTCGTCACGGAGGCGCTCGCGCTCGTCGCGGGCGCGGCGGGCCGCGACGACCCCGACCTGGGCCCCCTGTGCGCGGCCGCCTGCGGGCTCGAGCCGCCCGAGGCGCTCTGGGTGCGTGCCCGTGACGCGCTCGTCGCCTGGGCGCTCGGCCGCGACGTGCTCGCGCCCGGCCCGTCGGGCGCGCGCGCCTACGACCCCGCGGCCGCGTGGACCGTGGGCGAGCTCCTCGCCCACCCCCGGTTCGGCGAGGGGCGCGTCGAACGCGTCGAGCCCGGCAAGGTCACGGTCGCGTTCGCCGACGGCGCGCGCACGCTGCGCGCCGGGCGCTGACCTCCATGGCCGGGCGCGCGCCCTTCGCTCGCGCGGCGCGCTCGGGCCGCGCTACTTCTTCTGCACCGCCTCGAGCGCCACGTAGGCGGCCTCGAGCGGGCCGAGCGTGACGACGAGCGCGTCGCCGTCGCGGCGCACGTCGCGGCCGCCGAGCAGCGCGGTCGGCGTCCCCTCGAGCTCCGCGAGCGGGACCCGCAGCGTGATGTCCGCCTGGCCCGCGTTGAACGCGCAGACCACGGTGCGGCCCGGGTCGCCCGGCTCGGGCTCGCGGGCGAAGGCGCCCGCGCGGCCCTGGGTGTGGAGGAACCGGATCACGCCGCGCCGCAGCGCCGGCTCGGCCGCGCGCAGGCGCGTGAGCGCCCGGGTGTGCTCGAGGAGCGCCTGGTCCTGCTTGTGCGGCTGGTCCCAGGGGTAGGTCCGCCGGCACTCGGGGTCCTTGCCGCCCTCGAGCCCGATCTCGTCCCCGTAGTAGATCACCGGCGCGCCCGGGTAAGCGAAGAGCAGCGCGTTGGCGAGCCGCACGCGGCGCACGTCGCCCTGGCAGAGCGTGCGCACGCGCGGGGTGTCGTGGCTGCCGAGCAGGTTGAACTGCACGCGCAGCGCCGCCTCGGGGTAGGTCGCGAGCTGGTGGCCCAGCGCCTCGAAGAACCCGGCGGCGGTGAGCCCGTCGTCCTTGCTCGCGAGCTCGAGGATCGCGCTCCGGACCGGGTAGTTCATGACCGCGTCGAACTTGTCGCCCTGGAGCCACTGCCGCGCGTCGGTCCAGATCTCGCCCACGATGTAGGCGTCGGGGTCCTGCTTCTTGATCCGGCGCCGGAACTCGGGCCAGAAGGCCGGGTTCACCTCGTCGACCTCGTTCGGCACGTCGAGCCGCCAGCCGTGCGCGCCCTCGGCGAGCCACTTCTTGCCCACGCCCATCAGGTGCTCGACGACCTTGGGGTTCTTCGTGTCGAGCTGGGGCAGCGAGCCGAAGCCCCACCAGCAGCGGTAGTTCGGCTTCGGGGTCTGGAGCACGGGGAACCCGCCGTCGAAGAAGTACCAGCTCCAGAACTTCGAGCTCGGGCCCTTCTCCATCGCGTCGCGGAAGGCGTAGTGCGCGTCGCCCGTGTGGTTGAACACGCAGTCGAGCACGATCCGCATGCCGCGGGCCTTCAGCGCGTCGCGCATGCGGTGGTAGTCGGCGAGCGTGCCGAGCGCCGGGTCGATCTTCTCGTAGTCGGCCGCGTCGTAGCGGTGGTTCGACTCGGCCGCGAAGATCGGGTTCAGGTAGAGCGCGTTGACGCCCAGGTCGCGCAGGTAGTCGGCCTTCTCGGTGATCCCGGCCAGGTCGCCGCCCATGAAGTTGAAGTGCGCGGGCTCCGCGTCCCAGGCCTCGAGGTAGCGGTCGTCGACGTGCCAGGGCTTGCCCGCGGGGCGCGGCTCGCGCTTCGGCTGGTTCGTCGGGTCGCCGTCGCGGAAGCGGTCGGGGAAGACCTGGTAGAAGATCGCGTCGCGCACCCAGTCGGGCGTCACGAGCCGCTCGAGGTCCTTCACGACGACCGCGACGCGCTCGCGCCCGGCCGGATGCCTGGCCGTCGCGGCGCCGTCGAGCGCCTCGACCTGGTAGCGGACGCGCCCGGGGTTCTTCGCCCACGCCGGGCGGGCCTCCCACACGTCGCGCCCGTCGATCGTGGCGATCCGGCGGGCCTCGACGGCCTCGCCCTGGAGCGCGCGCGGCGAGACGACGAAGCGCACGCGCTCGACGTCGCGCGCGAGCAGGTGCACGCGCAGGACGAGGCGCTTGCCGCCGTCGACCGCGCTCGCGTACGACAGGTCGGCCGGGTCGTGGAGGAGCTCGTCGAGGTCGACCTTGCCGTCACCCGGCGTGCCGGCGCCGGCGGGCTTCTTCGCGCCCAGGTCGAGCACCGAGTTGAAGCCCGAGTGCCCGTCCGCGTCCTTGGCCGGGTTGTCCCCGTCGTGCTGCCAGACGGACCCGTTCAGGACGAACTTGTAGTAGTGCTTCCCGCGGGGCAGCTCGACCGTGCGCGTGAACGTCCCGCTCCCGCCCTTGTCCTCGAGCGGCTGCGCCGTCGCGCTCCAGCCGTTCCAGGACCCGGCCACGGCGACCGACTTCGCCGCGATCACCGGCTGGTGCCGGAACGTGACCCGGAAGCGCGCGCCGCCGTCGAGCGGCTCGACGTCGACCCCGGCCCGGGCCGGGGCGAGGGTCAGGGCGACGAGCGCGAGCGCCGGGAGGAACGAGCGTGCGAGGCGCATGGGAGGCTCCTTCGTGCTGGTTGGAGACCCGTGCTTCCCTGAACCGGACGCCCGCCGCGCCGTCTGGCCCCGGGAATCGGGCCTCGCGGCGCAATCCATTGGTGGGAAGCGTATTACGGCGTGTGCGCGAGGTCCGCTCGGATCCTTGCGGGGGCTCGCAGCGCACCGTGACGGGGTGGCGTCCCCCCGGCGCCCCCTTCGGGGCCGGGGTGCGCGCACCCCACCATGAAGGCGCGCCAGGAGTTGGAGCGCGGCCCGGAGCGTGCTCTGCCTCGGGACGGAGGTGCGCATGACGGCTGGGAAGGTTCTCGGGAGGTGGGTCCGGCTCGTGGCGGTCCTGGCCGTCGGCGTCGGGGTCGGCGGTTGCGGGTCGAAGAGCGGGCCGCCGCCCGTGAGCGGCGCGACGTTCGAGGCCGCCGCCTTCGACGAGGCGACCTGGGACTGACGCGAGCCCCGGCCGGGCTGTCCTGGCCGGAGCGACGTTCGGGGGCCCGGCGGCGCGAGGCGTCGCTGGACCCCGATCCTGCCCGGCGTGGGCCGGGCTTCGTGGTGACGACGGTGGGCGGCCCGGAGGACGGGCCGCCCGGGGCGAAGGTACGGCTCGAGGTCGAGCCAGGCGGAGGGGTGTCATGCAGCGGGACGTGGTGCGTCGCGGGGGGCTCTGGGCGATCGGGTTCGCGGCGGTCGTGGGCGTGGGGACGGCGCAGGCCGACGTGGTCGGCGCGCTCGTCACGTTCGAGCCGGGTACGCGGATCCGCGCGAGCGACTTCAACCTGAACTTCGACGTGCTGAAGCGGGCGATCGAGCAGCTCGCCGCCGACCGCGGGTCGCTCGCGCAGCTCGCGACGGCCGAGAAGCGCTCGCTCGTGGGCGCGATCAACGAGGTCGCGAGCAAGCCCGGACCGCAGGGCCCCGCCGGGCCGCAGGGCCCCGCCGGCCCCGCGGGCGGGGGCGGGGCCCGGGCGTCGCTCTCGTCGGCCTTCCACCTCTACGACACGACGACGGCCGGCGGCTCCGCGGCGTACTTCTACAGCATCGGCATGGGGTCGAGCGGCTCGGCGATCGTGAGCCGGCTCGTCGGTCGCCCCTGCAAGGTGCACCTGCTCGTCCAGCCGAGCAGCTCCGTGGGCCCGATCGTCCCGACCGCGGGCGAGGTCGTGCTCGAGCTCCGCTGGCAATTCGCCACGAACGGGACGTCGACCTACGTCGTCGATCCCGTCACCTTCACGGTCGACGTGCCCGCCTCGTCCGTCCCGATCGTGTTCGAGCACGCGGCCACGGTGCCCACGCCGGAGCACGCCAACGGGCTCCAGGTGAGCTCCTACTGGCAGTGCGAGGTCCGGCTCGTGAGCAAGACGACGGTCCTCGGGCAGAACAACCTGCTGTTCGGCGAGGCCCAGCTCACGGTCGAGTGACCCGCCCCGGCCCCCCCCGCCGGGGCGGGCTGGCGAGGCCCTGGCGTCGAGGTCCCCCCACCTCGGCGCCAGGGCCGGGGCGGGGGGGCGCGCCCCGGCCGGCGGGCCCGGCGGGGGGGGCCGGGGGGGGGCGCCGCGCCCCGCGGCGGCGGCGGG
>JANJTH010000293.1 GCA_024711205.1 Planctomycetota bacterium
GGAAGCGCGGCAGCGAGGAGTGCTCGCCCTGGCCCGCCGCGTCGGTGCAGTTCTCGTGCACGTGCGTCGTGTGCTGCATGAACGCATGGAGCCGCACGTCGGGGTTCTGCTCGGCCGCGCGCCCGAGCGCGTAGCCCAGGATCTGCACGACCTCCTCGTGCGGGTTGAGGTACGGGCGCCGCTCGACCGTCCGTCGCGTGACGGCGTGCTCCCTCGCTGCCTCGAGCCTGCGCGGCTGCGACATGGCGGCCACCCATGGCACCCGCCGTGCCGCGGACGAGCGCCCACCGCGAAGTGCCTTGCGTGGTCGGACGCGACGCTCCTGGGCTTCGCCCGCGCGCTGGTGGGCAACTCTTGCCCGCGCGATCTCCGCGACGGCACGCACGCAGTCCGGGGGCGCACGGCTCGCGGACGCCGACCCCGGCGATCCAGGGGGCGCTTCCGAGCGCGGTGGTGCAGACCGTCGGAAGAGACCCGACCGCCGTCGCCGGCGGCGCGGGCCGCGGCCCGCCACCTGCCCTTACTCGGCGCCCGTGGCCTTGAGGCCGAACAGGAACAGGTCGCGGAACACGGCCTCGGAGCCGTCGACGGCGACGGCCAGGTAGGTGAGGTCCGGGGTCCAGTCGACCGCGACCGAGCCGACGAAGGCGCGGGCCGCGCGGACGACGAGGACGCGCCCGTCCCAGTCGGCCTCGTAGTAGCCGGGGGCCTCGGTCACGGGGAGCGCGGCGAGCTCCTCGAGCGGGCCGTCCTGCGCGCGGACCCCGAGGTAGACGGCGCCCTGCCGGACGCCGACGACGACCGCCCGCCCCTCGGGCGAGGCGAGGAGGCGCAGCTCGGCGGTGCCGCGCTCGGGCGGCGTGACCTTCCATTGGACCTGCCAGCCGGGGAGCGGACCGCCCCGCTCGAGGAGCCGCTGCGCGCGGCTCAGGTCGAGCCGCGCCCGCGCCCAGCGACCGGGCTCGGGGGCCGCGGCGCCCAGGCCCGCGACCTCGGGCCGGGCGCTCCACTCCCCGCCCTCGATCTTCCACTGGGTCAGGAGCGGCTGCTGCGGGCGCCAGGCCGGGATCTCCCGCACGGGGTCCTGCGCGAGCGGACGCGCCGGCTTCGGGTCGAGCCGCAGCCGGACCTCGCGCGTGTCCGCGGCGACCTGCACCGCGCGCTCGGCGACGAAGTGGCCCGCGGCCTCCCCGCCGAAGGTGCGCGCGCCGGCGAGCACGCGGCCCGTCCAGGCGCCCTGGCCGAGCCGCTCGCCGTCGAGGAACAGGACCGCGTCCGCGGGGACCGGCGTGACGGTGACCCGGGGCGCCTGCGCGGCGCGCTCCGCGGCCTGGTCCTTCGCCCGCGCGGACCGTGGGCTCCAGGCGAAGTCGCGGGTGAACGCCTCCCAGGCGTCGGCGGCCGCCCGCGCGTCGGTGAGCGCATCGGCCGCCGTCCAGGCGGCCCGCTCGGCCTGCCCGGCCGCTCCGCCGTCGGCCCCCGCCTTGCCGGCCAGGTCGACGAGCGCGGCGAGCCGGGGGGGCGGCGCGCGGTCGATTGCGCGGTAGGGCGCGAGCGCCGCGTCCACCTCGCCCGCGAGCGCCGCCCAGTCGGCCGCGGCGGCGAGCGCCTCGAGCCGCGCGGCGCGCTCCTCGAGCACCTGCTCGAGCCCCTGCCCGACGAGCGAGGCGAGCCGGAGCCGGAGCGGGCGAGCCTCGGTCGGGCGCAGGGCCGCGAGGTCCGCCGCCGTCTCGCGCACCGTCGCGAGGTCGAGGCGCTCGGCCGGCGCGAGCCGGGCCAGCGCGTCGAGCGTCCGCTCCACCGCGCCCCGGCGCTCCTCGGCCGTCACCGCGGGCCCCGGGCCCGGGTCGGTCGTCGGGTCGGTCGGGGGCAGGGGCCCCGGGTCCGTCACCTGCGCGCCCGAGCCGGCGCCCGAGCCGGCGCCCGGGGCCGGCCCGCCGCCGGAGCCCAGGGCGAGCGCGACCGCGACGAGCGCGAGCACGAGCAGGCCCACGACGGCCGCCCCGGCGAGGGCGCCGCCCCGGGCCCCCGCGCCGTCCGCCCCGGGGCCGGCCGCGGCGCCATCGAGCCGGCCGGTCGACCGCGCGGGGGAGGCCTGGCCGCCCCCCCCGGCCCCGACGCGGTCGAGCACGCGCCCCGTGAGCGAGCGCGGCGCCGGCGGGCGCACGCGCAGGCTCGACGCCTCGCGCGCGACCCACGGCGTCGCGGGCTCGCCCCCCGCGAGCAGCGCCTCGAGGTCCGCGATCAGCTCGGCGTACGAGCCATAGCGCGCCTCGGGGGGCCGCGCGAGCATGCGGTCGAGCACGCGCACGGTCGCCTCGCGCACGTCGGCGCCGGCGTCGCGCGGGTCGTCGAGCTGCTCGGTCTGCTTCTTGACGAGGACCTTCACGACCGACGTGTCGGCGTAGGGCGCCTTGCCCGTGAGCAGGTGGTAGAGCGTCGCGCCGAGCGCGTAGACGTCGCTGCGGAAGTCGGCCGGCTCGCCGCGCGTCTGCTCGGGCGCCATGTAGGCGGGCGACCCCAGGATCGTGCCGGCCTTCGTCAGCTCCGCGGCCTCGGGCCCGTCGCCGCCCGGCCGCTCGGCGAGCCGCGCCAGGCCCAGGTCCGTCACCTTCGTGACCAGCGCGCCCTCGCCGCGCGCGTCGCGCGCGGCCTGCACGAGCATGAGGTTCGCCGGCTTCACGTCGCGGTGAATGATCCCGGCCTCGAGCGCGTGGCTGAGCCCGAGCGCGGACTCGAGCCCGACCCGCAGCGCCCGCGCCTCGGGGAACGGCCCCTCCGCCTTGAGGACCCGCGCCGCGTCGTCGCCCTGCACGAGCTCGAGCGCCAGGTAGACCTTCCCGTGCGCCTCGCCGTAGTCGTAGACCTGCACGATGTTCGGGTGGTTGAGCCGCCCGAGCGCGAGCGCCTCCTGCTGGAAGCGCCGCAGGTAGGCCGCGTCCCCCGCCTGCGCCGGCGTCACGACCTTGAGCGCCACGGGCCGGTCGAGCCGCTTCTGCACGGCCTTGTAGACGACGCCCATGCCGCCGCGCCCGAGCTCGCCCACGACCCGGTAGCCGGGGACGAGGTCGTTCTTCACCTCGTCCTCGAGGTCCCGCGCGACCTCCGGGCTCACGAGGCCCTTCGCGACGAGCGACCCGAGCGCGCCCCCGGCGGTCGCCCCGGCCTCCCCCCCGGCCTGCTCGAGGAGCCGCGTGCCCTGGATCGCCGAGATCAGCCCGCGGCGGATCGCCGCCTCGACGACCCGCTGGTCGAGGACCGAGGGGCCCGACTCCTCGGCCGCGGCCGCGTCACCGAGGCCGGACTCGCTCACCACCGTGGGCTCGAACGCCTGCGCGGAGTCTTCGTTCACGCGCGCCTCCCCGCGCGCCGAGGCCGAGGCCGCGGCGCGCAGCCACCCCCGGGCCGGCCGCGCGGGCCGGCCCAGGCGGTCACTTGCCGGCGCCCTGGAGGCGCTGGACCTCCTCGACGATCCGCTGGACCGTCGGCCGCTCGTCGGGGGCCTCGCCCACGTATGCGTAGTGGATCTTGCCCGTCGCGTCGAGCACGAAGGTCGAGGGCTTGCTCAGGTCGCCCGTCAGGTTGAACTTCGTGACCGCGGCCAGGCCCGAGTCGAGGAAGACGGGGAACGGGAGCCCGGCCTGCCCCTCCTCGCGGAGGATCTCGTCGACGGCGGCCTTGAACTCCTCGCGCTTGGCCTGGTCCTCCTCCTTGACCGGGTAGACGAGCACGACCTCCGCGCCGAGCTTCTTCAGCTCCTCGTAGCGGGTCGCGAGCTGGGCCGTGTAGGTCGTGCAGTAGGGGCAGACGAAGCCGACGAACCCGCGGTTGAACACGAGCACGATCGGCTTGCCGCGCATGGACGACAGCTTGACCGTCTGGCCGTCGGGGGCGAGCAGGTCGCAGTCCTCGCCGGGTAGGCTCGAGCCCTTGGGGCGGTTGCCCTCGACGTCCTTGAACGCGAACCGGTGCAGCTTGCTCTCGGGCTTCGGGGCCGGCTCGGCGCCGCCCTTGCAGCCCGTGAGCGCGAGCGCGCAGGCGAGGGCGGCGGCGGACGCCGAGGAGCGGAAGCGGAGCGAACGAAGCGTGGCCATGGGGGCCTCCCAGGGGGGGACGACGCGCGAAGTCGAAAGCATAGTGTCGTGGTGCCCATTCCGAAAGCCTTCCCCTGGCCCCGGGGCGGGCCGCCCCTGGACCGGGCGACGAGGACCCCGCTCGTGTACGTTCGCGCGCGTGAGCGGCGCGCAGGAGACGGAGGCCGGGGTCGGGCCAGGGCAAGGCCCGGCGGGCGGGCTCGTGGTCGAGAACCTGCGCGTGGCCGTGGGCGAGGTCGAGGACGAGGTCCTCGTCGCGCGCGTGGCCGATCGGCTCGGGCTCGCGCCCGACGCCGTGGCCGCGGCGCGCGTCGTGCACCGGGCCCTCGACGCCCGGCGCAAGCGGGACATTCACTGGAGCGTCCACGCCGCCGTCGACCTGCGCGACGCCGCGGCCGCGCGTCGCGCGCTCGAGGGCGGCAAGGCCCGCCGGCCCGAGGCCCGCGTCAAGGAGCCGCTCGACGCGGCCGTGCTCGACGGCGTCGCGCCCACGCGCCAGGCCGACGCGCCGCCCTTGCGCGCGCCGCCCGTCGTCGTGGGCAGCGGCCCGGGCGGGCTTTTCGCGGCGTGGCTGCTCGCGCGCGAGGGCTACGCGCCGCTCGTGCTCGAGCGCGGGCCGGGCGTCGAGCGGCGCGTCCGCGTCGTGAACGCCTTCGACCACGGCGGGCCGCACGACCCCGAGTGCAACATCCTCTACGGGGAGGGCGGGGCGGGCACGTTCTCGGACGGCAAGCTGACCTGCCGCGTCCGCACGCCGCTCGTGGGCCTCGTCCACGAGCTGCTGATCGCGGCGAAGGCGCCCGAGGAGATCCGGATCACCGCCAAGCCGCACGTCGGCACCGATCGCCTGCGGGCCGTGCTCGTCTACCTGCGGCGCGAGCTCGAGCGCCTCGGCGCGCGGCTCCGCTTCGACGCGCGGGTCGACGACCTGCTCCTCGACGGCGACGGCGCCGTGCGCGGGCTCCGCCTCGCCTCGGGCGAGGAGCTCCCCGCGTCCGCCGTGGTCTGGGCGACCGGCCACTCGGCGCGCGACACCTACGCCATGCTGCGCGCCCGCGGGGTCGCCATGGAGTTCAAGCCGTTCCAGCTCGGGCTCCGGATCGAGCACCCGCAGGACCTGATCGACCGCGCGCAGTACGGCGCGCTCGCCGGGCGCCTGCCCGTCGCCGAGTACGCGCTGAACGACCGGCGCGAGCACGTGTTCAGCTTCTGCATGTGCCCGGGCGGCACGATCATGGCGTCGGTCAGCGAGGCCGAGCACCTGTGCAGCAACGGCATGAGCCGGCGCAAGCGCGACTCGGGCAAGGCGAACTCGGGGCTCGTCTACACGGTCGACGGGCGGCTCACGCCGCACGGGGGCCGGGACCCGCTCGACGGGGTCGCGCTCCAGCGCCGCTACGAGCGGCGCGCGTTCGAGCTGGGCGGCGGGACCTACGCCATGCCCGCGCAGCGCGCGCAGGACTTCCTGCGCGGGCGCGCGAGCAAGGGGCCGCTCGCGTCGACCTACCCGCGCGCGCTCGCGCCGGCCGACCTCCGCGAGGTGCTCCCGCCCGAGGCGGGGCGCGCGATCCAGCGCGCGCTCGCCCTGTTCGACCGCCTGATCCCGGGCTACGCGGGGGCCGACGCGCTCCTCGTGGGGCCCGAGGCGCGCGGGTCCTCGCCCGTGCGCGTCCCCCGCGACGAGCGCTCGCGCGTGTCGACCTCGACGCCCGGGCTCTACCCCGTGGGCGAGGGGGCCGGCTACGCGGGGGGGATCATGTCGGCCGCGGTCGACGGGCTCCGCTCGGCGGCCGCGCTCGCGCAGGCCTGGGCGCCGGCGGGGTAGCGCGCGGCGCGGTCACTCCCCCGGCGAGGGCGCCGGGGCGGGCGGCGGCGCGAGCGCGTCGAGCAGCGCGGCGGCGTCGG
>JANJTH010000309.1 GCA_024711205.1 Planctomycetota bacterium
GGCTCGTTGGTTTTTGCCACGCCGCGCTGCTGTTCTCTCTGCTCGACGGTCATCTGGTGCTTGCCTGCGGGGAGATCGCGCGAGGCGCTTCCCGCGAGTTCCGGGACGGCCGCGCGCGCGGCGGCGGCGGGCGGCGGGCCGGCGCCGGTCCGGGCCGCGGCTCGCTCGAGGTCCGCTCAGGCATGCCCGAGCTGCCCGTCGATCAGCTCGAACAGGCGCGCGGGGTCGATCACCCCCACGAGCCCCCCGTCGCGCTCGACGGCGCCCACGTACACGTCGCGCTCGCCCTGGGGCGCGCGGACCCAGTCGCCCGCCGCGACGCGCTCGAAGTCCGGCAGCGTCGGGCTCAGCACCCCGAGGCGTCGGCCGCCCGTCGCCACGATGATCAGGCTGCGCCCGTCGGCGCCGCTCGCCTCGCCCGAGAGGAGCTGCTGCAGGTCGATCACGCACACGATCCCGCCCCGGAGGCTCGCGGCCCCGCGGATCCACGCGGGGGCGAGCGGGACGGGCGTCATGGTCGGCACCGGCTCCGTGCGCTCGACCGCCTCGAGCGGGAGCGCGAAGTGGCCCGCGCCCGTCGTGAAGCGGATGATCTGGACGTCCCGGCCCTTCGCCGCCTCCGTCCCCGCGCGGCGCCGCGCCGCGGCCCGCGAGACGAGCTCGTCCGTCGGCGCGGCCCGCGCGCCCTCGGAGCCCGGGCCCCCGGCCGCCGGCCGCGCCGGGGCCGCCTCCGCGTCGTGCCCGCGCGCGTCGCTCACCGCGCCCCGGCCGCCCCCCGCGCGCCGCGGCCCCGCGCCGGCGCCTCACCCACGGCGGAGCGCCTCGAGGTCGTAGGGCGGGTCCGCCGGCCGGCTGGCGCTCTTCGTGGGGGCGCTCCCCGGCGGGCGCTTGCCCGGCTCGGCCCGCTCGAAGGTGACGATCACCTCCTGCAGGTCGTGGGCGAGCGCGGCGAGCTCGTTGCTGAGGCTCGTCACGCGCTTCGCCCCGCTCGCGACCTCCTCCGACGCGCCCGCGACCTCGCGCACGGCGGTCGCGACCTGGTTGCTCGCGCTCCGCTGCTGGTTCGTCGCGAGCTCGATCTGGCGCGCCGCGTCCGTCGAGCGCTCGGTGATCTCCGTGATCCGCAGGAGCGACTCCTGCGCGCGCTTCGTCAGCTCGCGCCCGCGCTCGGCCCGCTTCACGCCCTCCTCCGAGGCGAGCACCGCCGCGTTGATCTCCGACTGGATCTCGGCGATCAGGCCCTCGATCTCGGTCGTCGACTCGACGACGTGGTTCGCGAGGTTGCGGACCTCCTCGGCGACGACCGCGAACCCGCGCCCGGCCTCGCCCGCGCGCGCGGCCTCGATCGCCGCGTTGAGCGCGAGGAACTTCGACTGCTCGGCGATCCCGGTGATCAGGTCGGCGACCTTCCCGATCGAGCGCGACTTCTCGCCCAGGTCGAGCAGGCGCCGCGCGCCCGTCTGCGTGGCGCCGAGGATCTCGTCCATGCCCGAGCCCACGTCGACGACGGCCTGGTTGCCGACCTGCGCGCTCGCGAGCGACTCGTCCGCGAGCTGGACCACGTTCTTCGCGATGTCCGCGATGTGCCCCGACGACGCGGCGAGCTCCTCCATGGTCGCCATGGTCTCGGTGATCGCGGCCGCCTGCTGGGTCGCCGACGCCGCCTGGTCGCGCGACGCGGCCTGGAGGCTGCGCGCCGACCCGTCGATCTTCGCGCTCGCCGAGGTGAGCTGGTCGAGCAGGAGCTTCAGCTTGTCCGTCATGGCCCGGAACGCCTGCCCCAGGTTGCCCCGCGACACGCGGTCGGACGCGGACGCCGCGGCCAGGTCGCCCTGGCTGATCCGGTTGACCTGGATCGCGAGGTCGCGCAGCACCTGCACGAGCTGGCGCGAGGCGTCCGCGAGGTCGCCGCGCACGTCCTTGCCCTCGAGGCAGTCGCTCCACAGGTCGTCGCGCGCGAGCGCCCGCACCTGCTCGGTGAGCTGGTCCTGCGCGACGACGAGCCCCTCGGCCACCTCGAGCAGGTCGTCGAGCTCGCTCTTGCCCCCGGGCGAGGACGCGGCCCGCGCCCGCGAGAGCGCCGCCCGCGCGCGCTGGAGCTCGCCGGTCCGGGCCAGGTCGCCGAGCAGCCCCGCGACCTCGCGCAGCGGCGCCACGACCTCGAACCGCACGATCAGGACGATCAGCGTGATCGGGACCGCCGCCGCGAACCCCGCCGTGACCGCCCACGCGACGGTCCGGGCCTCGGGCAGGGCCTGGGCGATCGCGAGCCCGATCGGGATCGAGACGGCCATGCCGACCACGAGCCCCAGGACGGCCGCGACGAGGACGCGCGGCAGCAGCCGCAGCTCGAGCCACCAGGTCAGGTTCACTTGGGCTTCCGCTTGATTCGTCGGTAGAAGTCGAGGAACTGGAAGAAGGCCGGGGCCTTGAAGAACTGGAACTTCGCGGCCGGGCCGAGCCGGAGCGAGCACTGGTCCGCGAGGACGACGGCCTTCCCGGCGGGCGCCTGGTCGCCGTCGACCCACGTCCCGTTCGCCGACCCGACGTCCGTGAGCAGGAACGTCCGCCCGTCGTCCTCGTCGTCGTCGGGGTCGGGCTCGCGCAGCTCGAGCGAGAACGACGCGTGCTGCCCCGAGATCGACGCGTCGTCGAGCACGAGGTCGCACCCCGCGTCGCGGCCGACCGTCACCGCGCCGTCGTGGTTCTCGGGGTCCGCCGGGCACACCCGCACGACCCACACGTCGCCGCCGGCGAAGTCGTCGCCCGTGGGCACGGCCGCCTTGGCGACCCGCAGCGTCGCGCGCTCGCCCCCCCCGGGGACGGGGGCGCCCGCCGGCCCGCGCGTCTGCTCGCGGACGAGGAACGGGTGGGGGAAGCGCGCGACGAACGCGGCCTCGGTGTCGAGGCCCCTGGCCTCGGCGATCAGGTCCTCGATCCGCTCGGGGCGCGGCACCTAGCCCTCCACGCCCGGCGGCGGGCCCTGCTCGACCTTCACGGCCAGCATGGCGAGCATCTCCTGGATCTGCCGCTCCACCCGGTTCACGCTCAGCACGTTGTCGAGCACGATCGCGCGGGCCGCGTGCTGGGGGTGGAGCACGAGCCGCCCCGAGAGGAGGAGGCAGTACTCGAACAGGTCGGTGATCTCCTTCGTCATGCGCAGGTTCGGGGCGGGGAACCGCTCGACGTCGCCGAGGAAGCCGTGGTGGTGCAGCAGCTCGTTGTGCGTGATCTCCCAGTAGTCGAACCGGCCGTGGACGACGACGAGCCCGAGCAGGACCGCGAGCGCGGCCGCGAGCATGGCGTAGAAGTGCGGGTGGGCGCGGAGCTGGATCGTCGAGAAGGCCTCGCGGAGCGGGGCGACGAACCCGAGCCGCTCGTCGAGCAGGAAGATCGAGAGGGAGACGGCGACGAAGCAGGCGACGAGCGCGACGAACGCCCCCCGCGTGAAGTCGAAGGCGAGCGCCCCCAGGTTGATCGCGAACACCCACCAGAAGATCCGGCCGGGCGTCAGGCTGACCTGGTCGAGCCCGACCCCGCCGCGCATGGAGGCCCACGTCCACACGCAGGCGAGCAGCGCCGCGAGGAGGGTCGGGTAGAGGAACACGACCTTGGGGAACGAGCGGATCACGACGACCCGCCGGCGCTCCGCCGGGCGCCTGGCCGGCTCCGCCGGGCGCCTGTCCGGCTCCGCCGGGCGCTTGTCCGGCTCCGCCGGCGCGTCGCTCATGGCTCCCCCTCGGCCCCAGGGCCCCCGCGGGAGGGCGAGTCTACTCCAGGGGGAGGCGGATCGTGAACCGGGTCCCCTCGCCCGGGCGGCTCTGGACCTCGAGCGTCCCGCCCTGGTCTTGCACGACCTTGCGCGTGATGTAGAGCCCGAGCCCGGTCCCGTGCCCCTTCGTGGTGAAGAAGGGCTGGAAGATCCGCTCGAGCCGCTTGGCCGGGATCCCCGGCCCCTGGTCGTCGACCGCCACCACGACCTCGCGCCGCTCGAGGTCGCGCCGCGTCTCGATCCGCAGGTGGCGCCGCTCCGGGGGGACGTCCTGGAGCGCGTCGACGGCGTTCACGACCAGGTTCACGAGCGCCTGCTGGAGCTTCGACGGCTCGAGCCGCGCGCTCGGGCTCCCGGGGTCGAGGTCGAGCGCGAGCGTGACCTTGTCGGTGCCCAGGTGCTTGCCGAGCATCTTGAGCGTGCGCCGGATCAGGTCGTTCAGGTCGTGCTTCACGAGCCGGGTCGGCGCGGCCTGGCGCGAGTACTGGAGCATGTTGTTCGCGATCGTCTGGGCCGAGACGCCGGCCTGCAGCACCGTGTCGAACACGCCGCGGATGTCGCCCGAGAGCTGCGCGAGCGCCGCGCGCGCGCCCGGGTCCTGCGCGGCCTCGCCCGCCTGCTCGGCCTCGCTCGCGATCTCGAGCCCGACCTCTGCGCAGCCGGTCACGCTCGTGAGCACGTTCATGATCTCGTGGGCGATCGAGGCGAGCAGGCTCCCGAGCGTGGCGAGCCGCTCGGTGTGGATGAGCTGCTCCTCGAGCCGCTTCTCGAGCGAGCGGTCGGACACGATCGCGATCGCGCCGGCGGCCCGCCCGTCCGTGCCGCGCAGGACCGACGTCGCGACGTCGAGGAACACCTTCTGGTCGTCGACCTCCTGCGCGATCGAGCGCTGGCGCGGGGAGCCCTCGGCGATCGTGTCGACGAGCGCCTGGAGGAGCGGCACGGCCGTCTGCCCGGCGAGCGGGCTCGACGCCCCCTCGTCCTCGCCCAGGACGCGCGCGGCCTCGGGGTTGCGGTAGCGCAGGCGCCCGTCCTGGTCGACGACGACGATCCCCTGGCCGACGCTCGTGAGCACGTCCTCGTAGAACTTCCGGGTCCGGAGCGACTCCTCGAGGTCGCGCCGGCGCTCGGCGTCGAGGCGCAGGCGCGCCGTGAGCCGC
This sequence comes from Planctomycetota bacterium, assembly GCA_024711205.1. Lineage (GTDB taxonomy): Bacteria > Planctomycetota > J058 > J058 > J058 > JANJTH01. The sequence continues at coordinate 4,933 of JANJTH010000309.1, forward strand.
TCGACCATGGGCGCGAGCGCCTCGACCACGGCCGGGTCGGGCCCGCGCGGGGCGCCCACGTAGCCGAACGCCCCGTGGGCGCGCGCGCGCGCGGCGGCGAGCGAGGTGTCGTCCGGGCCGATCGCGAGCACCCGCACCTCGGGCGCGAGCGCGAGCAGGTCCTCGAGGAACGGGTCGTCGGGGCGCTCGACCTCGAGCACGAGCGCGTCGACGGCGCGCGTCCGCGCCTGCTCGCGCGCGTCCGCGCGGTCGGCGGCGCGCGCGATCAGGTGCCCGCGGCGCGTGAAGCGCCCCTCGAGCGCGCCGAGCATCGCGCCGTCCGCGCCGCAGTAGAGCAGCCTCACGGTGCCTCCGCCGGACGCCGGCCGTCGATCGGGCGGGCGCCGGCCCGGAGGGTAACCGGCCCCCGCGCGCGTTGGATCCGGAGCCGGGCCGACGCGTGGCGCTCCCGGGCCCCGGCGGGTAACCTCGTGCGGCGCCGAGGCGCGGGGTGAGGCCGCCCCCGGGCGCGAGGTCCCGGAACATGCCGGTCGGGCGACGCAACCGAGCGCAGCGCAGGACCCCGGCGGGCTCCCCCCGCCCGGGGGACCGGGGCGCGCCGTGAGCCCCGGTCGGATCGCGCTCGTCGAGGACAGCGAGGTCGTGCGGCGGTTCGCGTCGCAGCTCCTCCAGCGCAAGGGCTTCACTGTGAGCGAGTTCCCCGACGGGGCCGCGGCGCTCGAGGAGCTCCTGCGCGACCCGCCGGCCCTCGTGATCTCGGACATCCAGATGCCGCACATGGACGGGCTCGAGCTGACCCGTCGCCTGCGCGGCCGCTTCGACAAGCGGAAGCTCCCGATCGTCCTCGTCTCCGTCCTGAGCGAGGAGGAGGACATCGTGGCCGGCTTCGAGGCCGGCGCGAACGACTACCTGATCAAGCCGTACCGCACGGCCGAGCTCATGGCGAAGGTCTCGGTGCTCCTGCGTGAGGGCGAGTTCCTGCGCAAGGAGACCGAGCCGATCCTCCCCGTGGAGGCCCCCTCGGCGCCCTCGACCGGGCGGCTCGAACGCGCGGGCGCGTCGACCGAGACGCGCCCGCCCCTCCCCGCCGGCGGGGCGCCCCCGTCCACGGGCGCGCCGCACGTGGCCAGCGCCGGCTCGCTCGCCGACACCGAGGCCCCGACGGAGCCCGGCGCCGCGGCGCCCGGGCTCGAGGACGACACGGAGGTCCGCGGGCTCGCGGGCGCGCTCGCGGCCCCCCAGCCGACGTACTTCTTCGACCAGTACGTCGTCACGGGCGAGTTCGGGCGCGGCGGCATGGGGACGGTCTACCGGGCCACGCGGCGCGACGACGGGACGCCCGTCGCGCTCAAGGTGCTCGCGCCGCGCCTGAGCGAGAACCGGACGGCGATCGCCCGGTTCCTGCGCGAGATCCGCGTCCTGTCCGCGCTCGAGAGCGAGCGCGTCGTGCGGGTCCTCGACCACGGCTACGACGCGGGGCGCTACTTCCTCGTCATGGAGGCGGTCGAGGGCGACCCGCTCGACCGGATCGTGCTGCGCGACGGCCCGCTGCCGGAGGCCGAGGCGGCGCGCGTGTTCCAGCAGGTCGCGCAGGCGCTCGCCGACCTCACGGCGCAGGGGCTGGTGCACCGGGACGTGAAGCCCGCGAACGTGATACGGCGCGCCAGCGACGGCGCGGTCAAGCTCGTCGACTTCGGGCTCGCCAAGCACGAGCAGGAGGCGAGCTCGCTCACGGAGACGGGCTACGCGCTCGGGACCTCCTACTACGTCGCCCCCGAGGTGATCGAGGGGGCCAAGGCCGACGCGCGCAGCGACCTGTTCGCGCTCGGCGTGAGCCTGTTCGAGGCGCTGACGGGTCGGCGCCCGTTCCCCGGCGTCGTGCCCTACCAGATCTTCAAGCGGATCGTCTCGGGGCCCCGGCCGGACGCGCGCGAGCACCGCGCCGACCTGTCGCCGGGGCTCCTCGCGATCCTCGACCGCCTGCTCGAGCGGGACCCCGCGGCGCGCTACCAGCGCGCCGAGGACGTCGCGGCCGACCTCGCGGTCTGGCTCGAGGGCGACGAGGGCAAGGCGGCGGCCGCGCGCGCGGCCGGCGACGTGGAGGCGAAGTCATGACGCGACCGCTCGGGTCGGCCCGCCGCGCCAGCGCGGCCCTGCTGCTCGCCGCGCTCGGCGCGGCGCTGGCCGGCGCCGCCGCGTGG
>JANJTH010000314.1 GCA_024711205.1 Planctomycetota bacterium
TCGCGATCGCGCCCCGGGCCGCGCGCGCGCCGGCCACGCGCACGGCGCCCCCGCCGCCCCCCCCCGCGCCGGCGCGGCCGGCGGCGCCCCCCGCGGCCTCGAGCCGGGCCTCGAGCGCGAGCTCGGGCAGGTCCTCGTCGCCGCCGAGGGCCGCCGCGCCCGCGGCCGCGGCCGGCGCGCCCGTGCCCCCGGCCGAGGGGGGCCGTGCCGCGCGGGGCGCGGGCTTCGCGGCCGGCTTCGCGGGCGGGTCGTCGTCCTCGTCGCCGCCCAGCGCGTCGAGGCTCGCGACCTCGTCGACGGCGTCGCCCTTCGCCGGGCCGGACGGGCCGGACGGGTCGTCCCCGCCGGGCCCCGCTCCCCGCGCGCTCGGACGCGGCTGGGCCCCGCTCGCGCGGCGCGGCTTCGGGGGCGCGTCGGACGCGCCGGCCGCCGCCTGGGCCTCGGCTGCGTCGCCCGCGGCGACGCGGAGGACGACCGTCGGGCCGAGCCCGATCGCGGCGCCGGCCCGCACGGGCGCGCGCCCGCGCAGGCGCTCGCCGTCGAGGAACGTCCCGTTCTTGGCGCCCAGGTCGACGAGCAGGAGCTTGCCCTGGTCCTCGACGAGCATGCAGTGCTCGCCCGAGACGTCGGCGTCCTCGAGCACGAGCCCCGCGCTCGCCTTGCGCCCGACGACGAACGGCAGCTTCGCCACGCGCACGCGCTGGCCGGCGGCCGGCCCCGCCTCGACGATCAGGGTCACCGCGGCGTCGGCGGCGAGCGCCGGCCCTGCGCCGGCCCTGGCGGGCGCGGGGTCGCCGCTCGCGGGCGCGGCCTCGCGGGCCGAGCCCTCGCCGCGCCGCTTCGGCCTCGGCTTCTCGGCGGCCGGCGCCGCCGCGGGCCGCGCGCCGCGCTTCTCGGCGAAGTGGACGACCGAGTCGCCGACCTCGATCCGGTCGCCGGGCGCGAGCGCGGTCCTCGCCGTGAGCGGCGCGCCGTTGAGCTTCGTGCCGTTGCGGCTCTTGAGGTCCTCGACCACGAAGCCGTCGCCGTCCGGGCTGATCTGGCAGTGGTGCCGCGAGCTCAGCGCGTCGCTGATCCGCACGGCGTTGTCGGCCGTGCGCCCGATCGTGATCGGCCCGGTCGGGTCGAGCGCGATCGCCTTGGCCTGGCCGTTCTCCTCGAGGATCAGCTTGAGCTTCGCCAACGTCGGGGCTCCGCGCGCGTCTCGAACGACCATGGGCGACCCGGCGTCGCAACACCCAGGCCACGCCCAGTCGAGCCCGACGAACGCAGCAAGTCGTTCCCCGGTCTCGGTCCACCCGGCGGTGGGGCGGCAAGTGTAACCCGGGCTTGGCGCGACGGTCACGGGCCCAGGGGCGTGCGGGCGCCGCCCCGCGGGGTCAGCGCAGCGCGACCCGCACGACCACCGTGCTGACCTCGCCCTGCACGGTGCGTACGCGGACCCGGACCTCCTCGCCACCGCGACGACCCTGGAGCGCCTCGGCGAGGTCGGCATCGGCGGAGTCGCGCAGGACGGTCACGCCCTCCACGTCCAGGACGAAGGCGTTGAACCAGCCGAAGTCGACGGGGTCCTTGGACGGGACTCGCACGGGGAGCGCCGCGGAGCCCTCGGCCCACGCCTCGTGGCGAGGGGAGCGGAGGTCGAGCGGCAGGAGCGCGTCGATGAGCGTTCGCTTCGGCGCCGGGCCCCGGCCTCGCGAGCGGGCTACCCGGAAGCCGATGTCGACGTCCCCCGTGCTCGGGTTCGCCAGGTCGCGCGCCCCGGCCCGGGCCACCTCCGGGCCGGTGCGCCAGCTCCCGCCCCGGACGACGGCGTAGGCGCTCGCCCCCCAGGTGTCCGTCACGAGGGGCTGGACCCGGCGGCCCGCGTCGTAGGGCCTGTGCCAGTCCGCGCACCACTCGCGCAGGTTGCCGCCCAGGTCGAGCGGCCCGTACGGGCTCGCCCCCGCGGGGAGGGCGCCGGCGGGGCCCGGCCCCTTCGGCGGCTCGCCGCCCGGGAGACGCAGGCGCGCGCGGGTCGCGTCCGGCGCCTCCTCGCCCCAGGGCCAGGTCGCGGCGCCCGTCGGCCCGCGCGCCGCGTGCTCCCACTCGGCCTCGGACGGGAGGCGCAGCCCGGCCCACGCGCAGTAGGCGAGCGCGTCGTCGCGCGTGACGACGACCGGGTGCTCGTCGGGCGCCGCCGGATCGCGCCAGGTCCGGCCGGTCGCGGCGACGAAGGCTCGGTACTGCCCGACCGTGACCTCGGTCACGCCGAGGAAGTAGCCCTCGACGAGGTAGGCGAGGGCCGGGCCCGCGGAGGCCTTCGCCTCGTCGCGCCGGAAGCCGCCCTCGCGGGCCGGGATCCACACCAGCGCCGAGCCGTCGCGCGCGTTGCGGTAGCGCCCGGGCGCCTCGCTCGCCTCGACGCCGTCGGGCAGGGGCACGGGGGGGCGCGCGGCGGCGGGGAGCTCGCGGAACCACGCGGGGAAGGGCGAGCGTTGGAGGAAGCGCGCGCGGACCGGCGCCGCGGCGTTGCCGGCCGCGTCCTCGGCGCCGACGACGACCTCGACCGGGGCGCCCTCCGGAAGCTCGAGGCCGAGCTCGACCCGGCCGGGGTCCACGACGAGGACCAGGGGCCCCGGGCCCGGCGGCGGCGTCTTCGTGGCGGGGACGAGGCGGGCCTGCGCGGCGCCGGGGCCCTCGAGCGAGAGCGTGACGACGACGGGGCCCGACGCGTCCTCGACCGTGAACGTGAGCGGCGCCGTGGGCTCGGTCGTCTCGACGATCGGGGGGATCGCGAGGCGCGGCGCGGTCGTGTCGACGTGCACGTCGCGCGTGGCCCGCGCCTCGACCGCCCGCAGGCCGATACGCCCGAGCGCCACGAGCTCGAGCTGCGCGGGGCCGTCCGCCGCCGCGAGCGCGCGCGCGTCGACCTCGAAGGAGAACGCCCCGCTCGCGTCGGGGCGCGCCAGCGCACCCCCCGGTCCGCGGACGACGAGGTCGTCGAGCCCGGGGGGCGTGACCCGGCCGCGCACGCGGACCACCGGCCCGACGTGCACCGAGATGCCGGGCTCCTCGAGCACGATCGCCGGCGCGGGCGTCCGCCGCGCGACGATGCGGACGACGCGGGCCTCGCGCCCGAGCTCGTCCCGGGCGACGACGACGAGCGTCTCGGGGCCGTCGCGGTCGAGCGTGACGCGCGCGGAGAAGGCCGCGCCGGCCTCGTCGCGCGACAGGTCGACGTGCGCGGGCCGCCCGCCGCAGTGGACCTCGACGGCCGCGAGCGACGCGTCGTCCACCCGCCCCGCGACCTCGAGCGCCTCGAGCACGGTCTCCGCGCCCTCGACCGGGCGCTCGAGCGCGATGACGGGCGCCTCGCCGTCGACGACCACGGGGCGCCGCGCGCGCGCGACCACGTGCCCCGCCGCGAGCAGCTCGACCTCGACGTGGCCGGCCGGGTCGGGGCTGCCCGTGAGCGCGAACCGCCCGTCCGGCTCGATCGGGGCGTCGCCGCCCTGCCCCACGACCCGCACGCGGCCGCCGGCGAGCGCGGGGACGACGTGGCCCTCGATGCGGATCGACGCCGGGTCCGGGACCAGGAGCGGCCCGGGCGGGTCGAAGGTCAGCGCGTACGCGACGGGCGCGGGCTCGGACGGCGCGGGCTCGGACGGCGCGGCGCCGGGGCCGGGCTCGAGCGCCTGGGCCTGGCCGCGCCCCGGCGGGTCGTCGCCCAGGTCGCCGCCGCTGAACCAGAGGACGGCGACGCCGCCCAGCGCGAGCGCGCCCAGCGCGAGCACGCCCAGCGCGAGCGCGCCCAGCAGGCGGCGCGCCCAGCCCCGCCGGGCCGGAGGTCGCGGCGGGACCGTGCTCGCGTCGGGCGGCGTCGC
>JANJTH010000392.1 GCA_024711205.1 Planctomycetota bacterium
GGCCGATCGGGCCCGCGGCCGGCGACCCCGGGGCCGCGCGTCCGGGGTCGAGGGCGTCGTCGTCCCCGGGCGGCCGCGCTCCTCCGCGAGGCGATCGCGCGCCTCGCGCGCGACGACCGCGACGGCCTCGCCCGCGTCGTCGACCGCCTCGAGGCGGACACGCCGTCGACGCCCGAGGCGGCCGCGGCGCGCGGGTTCCTCCGCCACCTCGACGGCGACCACGCCGGCGCCGTCGAGCAGCTCGTGGCCGCCGGCGACGTCGACGCCGACTGGGTGCCGTGGGCCCTCGTGCGGTCCGCGTTCTTCGCCGGGCGCATGGACGAGGCCCGCGCCGCCGCGGCCGCCCTCGCGGACCCGGGCGAGCGCGCCGCCTGGAACCTCCTCGTCGACGGCCCGTTCCGCGCCCGCGCCCCCAACGCCTGGGCCGCCTGCGAGGCGCGCTCGCCCGAGGGCCGCTACCGCGTCGTGACCGACCTCGGCCTCGACGTGGCGGCGCTCGAGGCCGCGCTCGCGCGCGCCGCCCCGGCCGACCGGCCCAAGCTCGTCGAGCGCGCCCGCAAGCGGCACGAGGCCCTCGCGGAGCTCGGCGACCTCATGGACAAGGCCGCCAAGGCCTACGCGAACCTGTTCAAGGCCGAGCCCCGCGAGCGGCTCGTGCCCACGGTGTTCGTGCTCTCCGACGAGGCGGCCTTCCGCGCGTTCAGCGCCGCCCTCGGCTCGGGCTCGACCGAGAGCACGCTCGGCTACTACATGCCCGGCCGCCGCGTCCTCGTGTTCTACGAGCGCGGCGGCGGGCGGCGTCTCTCGCGCGCGACGCTCGACGTGCTCCTTCACGAGACGTTCCACCAGTGGATCCGCCTGCACGTGGCCGACCCGCCGACCTGGTTCGACGAGGGCCTGGCCGAGTACTTCGCCTACAGCGAGGTGACCCCGGGCGGCCTGCGGATCGGGCTCGTGCCGACGCACCACCCGAGCCGGCTCGACAACATCCGCGAGGCGCTCACGGGCGTCCTCGCGCCGCCGCTGCCGCTCCCGACGCTCCTGCGCGTCGACCACCCGACGTTCATGCAGGGCCAGCAGGCGGCCGTGAACTACGCCCAGAGCTGGAGCGTCGCCCACTTCCTCATGGCGGACCCGGGCGGGCAGAAGCTCCTGCGCGACTACTTCCACGCGCTGCGCGCCGGGCGCGGGCGCGAGGGCGCCTACGCCGACGTGTTCGCGCGGCTCGACCCCGCCGGGCTCGAGCGGGCCTGGCGCCAGCACGTGGGCCGGATCAAGTAGCGCCGGCGCGCCGGACGCGCCGACTCCGCGGCGGGCCCGGCCCCGCGCGGACGGGGGCCCTACGGCCCCTCGCGGGCCGGGTGCCCGCCGAGCCAGGCCCGCACGGGGTCGGGCAGGCGCGCGACCTTGCCGGTCGCGAGCTCGACGCACGCGTGGCGCGTGAAGCCGGTCGTGAGCAGCGCGCCGTCGCGCGCGCGCGTGATCCGGTACTCGAAGCGGAGCACGACCCGCCCGACCTCGTCGACGCGCGTCGCGATCTCGAGCACGTCGTCGTAGCGGGCCGGGTGGTGGTAGCGGCAGCCGACCTCGGTGACGGGCAGCCCGAGCCCGTCCTCCTCCATGCCGCGGTAGGTGCCCCCGCGCGCGCGCACGAGCTCGGCCCGGCCGACCTCGAAGAAGCGCAGGTAGTTGCCGTAGTAGACGATCCCCATGGCGTCCGTGTCGCCGTAGATCACGCGGTGGCGGTGCACGACCCAGGGGCCGTCCGCGCGCGTCCCGTGGGGCGCCGGGTCGTCGTGCGGGGCCGGGGGCTCGGGGGCGGTCACGCCGGGATCCTACCCGGGCGCCCGCGGCGCCCGCGCCGGCCGGCGCCTGGGCCCCGGTGCAGGCGACCGCGTGGCCTGCTACCGTCCAGGTCCGTCCGTGGTACCACCAGCGCGCACGCGTCGACCTGCCCCTCGGTGCCTGCCCCCGCGCGGGGCCGGGGCGCCCCCATGACGCCCGCCGGGGAGGCGCCGGACTACCGGCTCCTGTTCGAGCTGCATCCGCATCCGGTCCTCGTCTACGACGTGGCGACGCTCCGGCTCCTCGCGGTGAACCCGGCCACGACCGCCGTGTACGGGTGGTCGCGCGACGAGCTGCTCGGCATGTCGGTCGCGGACCTCCGCCCGCCCGAGGAGGTCGCGCGGCTCGAGGCGGCGCTCGCCGGGCAGGGGGCGGCCCCCGGGCCCTGCCGCGCGGTGTGGCGGCACCGCCGCAAGGACGGCGGCGAGCTCCTCGTCGAGGTGACCTCGCAGCCGCTCGAGTTCGAGGGGCGCGCGGCCCGGCTCGCCGTGGCGGTCGACGTGACCGAGGCGGAGCGCGCGCGCGCGGCCCTGCGCGAGCGCGAGGGGCTGCTCTCGAGCGCGCTCCGCCTGGGCGACATGGGGAGCTGGTCCATGGACATCGAGGTCGGCCGCCTCGAGTGGCCGCCCGAGACCTGCCGCCTGTTCGGCCTCGAGCCCGGGGCCTTCCCGGGCACGTTCGAGGCGTTCCTCGAGCTGGTCCTCCCCGAGGACCGGCCGACGCTCCTGCGCGCGATCGAGGCCGCGCGCGACACGGGCGCGCTCGAGGTCGAGTACCGGATCCGCCGCCCGGACGGCGCGGTGCGCTGGATCCTCGAGCGCGGCGCGACCGAGCTCGACGCGCGGGGGGTCGAGCGGCGGCGCCTGGGCATGGTCCTGGACGTGACCGCGCACCGCGAGGTCGAGGCGGCGCTCCGCGTGCACGAGGAGCGGCTCAGGCTGCTCGCGCGCGCGACGAACGACGCGATCTGGGAGTGGGAGCTCGCGACCGGACGCGTCACGTGGAACGACGGGCTGGCCGCGCTCACGGGGTACCTCGCCGGCGAGGTCGAGCCCACGGCGGACTGGTGGAAGGACCACGTCCACCCGGAGGACCGCGGCCGCGTCGTCGCGGGGATCCACGCCGTGATCGACGGCGCCACCTCGCAGTGGGCCGACGAGTACCGGTTCGCCCGCCGGGACGGGGGCTGGGCCTGGGTCTACGACCGGGGGCACGTCCTGCGCGACGCGGCCGGGCGCGGCGTCCTCATGATCGGCGGCATGACCGACCTGACCGAGCGCCGGCGCGCGGAGGAGCGCCTGGCCGAGCAGGCCGCCCTGCTCGACCTCGCGAGCGACGCGATCGCCGTGCGCGACATGGCGCACGGCGTGCGTTTCTGGAGCCGCGGCGCCGAGTCGCTCTACGGCTGGACCGCCGAGGAGGCCCGGGCGGGCTCGGTCTCGGCGCGGCTCCGCGAGGCCCCCGAGGCGACGGCCGCCGCGCTGGCGCACGCGCTCGAGCACGGCGCGTGGTCGGGCGAGCTCGAGCACGTGACGAAGGACGGGCGGGCCGTGACCGTGCTCGCCCGCTGGACGCTCGTGCGGGACGCGCGGGGCGCCCCGGCGGCGATCCTCGCGATCGACACGGACGTCACGGAGAAGAAGCGGCTCGAGCAGCACTTCCGGCGCGCGCAGCGGCTCGAGAGCCTGGGCGTGCTCGCGGCCGGGATCGCGCACGACCTGAACAACGTGCTGACCCCGATCCTCATGTCGAGCGAGCTGCTCCAGGAGGAGGTGCGCGGCGAGCGCGCCCGCGGGCTCCTCGCGGCGCTGCGCACGAGCGCGACCCGCGGCGCCGACCTGATCCGCCAGGTCCTCGCGTTCGGGCGCGGCGGCGAGGGCCGGCGCGCCCGCGTGGACCTCGCGCAGCTCGCCCGCGACGTGCAGCAGATGGCCCGCGAGACCTTCCCGCGGAACGTCACGCTCACGGTCGACGCCCCGCCCGACCTGTGGCCCGTCACGGCGAACGGCACGCAGCTCCACCAGGTCCTCGTGAACCTGTGCGTGAACGCGCGCGACGCCATGCCCGAGGGCGGGACGATCACGCTGGCGCTCGAGAACACCACGCTCGACGAGATCTACGCCGGCATGAACGTGCTCGCGCGCCCGGGCCCCTACGTGCTCCTCCGGATCGAGGACACCGGGCACGGCATGACGCCCGACGTGCTCGAGCGCCTGTTCGAGCCGTTCTTCACCACGAAGGAGCCCGGGCGCGGGACCGGCCTGGGCCTGCCGGTCTCGTTCGGGATCGTGCGCGAGCACGGCGGGTTCATGAACGTCTACAGCGAGCCCGGCAAGGGCTCGCGCTTCAAGGTCTACCTGCCGGCCGACGCGTCGGCGCGCATGGCCGAGGAGGTCGCGGTCGAGCGCAGCGCGCTCCCCCGGGGCGCGGGCGAGCTGATCCTCGTCGTCGACGACGAGGAGGCGGTCCGCGAGGTCACGCGGACCGCGCTCGAGCGGTTCGGCTACCGGGTGCTGCTCGCGGCGCACGGCGCCGAGGGCGTCGCGCTCTACGTGCAGCGCCGGGGCGAGGTCGCGGCGGTCCTCACCGACATGAGCATGCCGATCATGGACGGGCCCGCCATGATCGTGGCGCTCAAGTCGCTCGACCCGGAGGTGCGGATCGTCGGCTCGAGCGGGCTGTCGTCGAACGGGAAGGTCGCCAAGGCCGTGGGCGCGGGCGTCGAGCACTTCGTCACGAAGCCCTACACGGCGCAGGCGCTGCTCACGACCCTCCGCCGGGTCCTCGACGGCGCCCCCCCGGCGGCGCAGGCCGGGCCGGTCGAGGCCGGGGCCCAGGTCGGCGCGGGGCGGCAGGCCCCCCGCACGATCCTCGTGGTCGAAGACGCGCCGGAGGTGCTCGACCTGGCCGAGCAGGTCCTGCGGTCGGCCGGCCACACGGTCCTCGCGGCGCGGAGCGGGGAGGAGGCCCTCACGCTCCTCGAGGGCCCGGGCGCCGCGGTCGACCTCGTGCTCACGGACGTCGAGCTCCGCGGCGCGCCGGGTGACCCCGGCCGGCGGCCGGGGTCCCGCGGCCGGGGCATGAGCGGGCACGACCTCGCGCGCGAGGCCGCGCGCCGGCGCCCGGACCTCGCGTGGGTGGTCATGTCCGGGGGCGCCGCGCTCGAGCACACGGGCGACTTGCCGCCGTCGCGCGTGCTCCGCAAGCCGTTCTCCGTGGCCGAGCTGCTCGACGCGGTCGAGCGCCCGACGGGTGGGTGAGCGCGGGTATCCTCGTCGGGCGGGGGGGGCCGTGCTCGAGGACGCCGACCTGGCGGAGGACGCGCGCGCCGACGGCTTCGCCCTGCCGGCGGCCCTCGGGCGGGCGCGCGCGCTCGGGCTCGCCCGCCTCGGGCCGTGGGCGCTGCTCGACGCCGCCGACCACCGCCGGGCGGCCGCGGGCCTCGCGGCCCGCTACCCGGCCCGGCGGCTCGTCCCGTTCGCGCGCCGCCTCGACGCGGACGACGTGGCCTGCTTCGAGCGCGGCGGGCCGCAGGGGCCGGACGGGCCGCGCGTCCTCGTGATCCACGACTTCGCCTCGCCCGGCTGGGAGCTCGACGCGACCCACGCGGGCTTCTGGGACTGGCTGCGCGCCGCGGTCGACGACCTGATCGCGGCCGAGCGGGCCGCGGCCGGGTCGACCGCCGGCGTCGCCGGAGAGGAGCGCGCGTGACCACCGCCCGGATCGCGATCGCCGAGGACGACCCGCACCTACGCTCGCTCGTGAGCCTCGCGCTCGGCCGGCGCGGCTACGAGGTCGTCGCGTGCAAGGACGGCGCCGAGGCGCTCGAGGTGATCTCGCGCGGCGGCTTCGACCTCGTGGTCTCCGACGTGAACATGCCGCGGCTCGACGGGATCGGGCTCACGGCGGCGCTCCGCAAGCGCTGGAGCAAGGCGGCGCTGCCGGTCGTCCTCACGTCGGTCCTCGACGAGGAGGACGACATCCTGCGCGGCTACGAGGCGGGCGCCAACGAGTACGTGATCAAGCCGTACCGGCCGTCGGTCCTCCAGGCCAAGGTCGCGCACCTGCTCGCCGAGCGGGCCGCGGGGACCCCGGTCGAGGGCCCCCCGCCGGGGCCCGAGACGCAGGGCCCGACCGAGCGCCTGCCCCGGCCGTTCGAGGGCTACGTGCTCGAGCGCCGGATCGGCGAGGGGGGCATGGGCGTCGTCTACGCGGCGGTCCGGCGCGCGGACGGCCGCCGGGTCGCGCTGAAGGTCCTCGCGCCCGAGCTCGCCGACGACCGCGGGTCGCTCGCCCGCTACTTCCGCGAGGTCGCGACGCTGACCTGGGTCGAGTCGCCGCACGTCGTGCGCGTGCTCGACGCGGGGCACTTCCAGGGCCGCTACTTCCTCGCCATGGAGCACCTCGAGGGCGAGACGGCCTACGCGCGCATGCGGCGGCTCGGGCGGCTCGACCCGCGCGAGGCGGCCGCGATCGGCGCGGACGTCGCGCGCGCGATCGACGCGCTGCTCGAGAAGGGCCTCGTGCACCGCGACGTGAAGCCGGCGAACGTGATCCTGACGCCCGACAGGGGGGCCGTCCTGATCGACTTCGGGCTCGCCAAGCAGCAGGCCGAGCGCGGCCTGACCGGGACCGACGACCTGCTCGGGACGGCCGAGTACCTCGCGCCCGAGGTCGTGAAGGGCCAGTTCCCCGACGCCGTGTCGGACCTCTACGCGCTCGGCGTGACGCTGTTCGAGCTGCTCACGGGCGAGCGGCCCACGCCCGGCGAGACGCCGAGCGAGATCTTCCACCACCTCCTGTTCGGCTGGACCCCCCCGCGCGTGAGCGACCACCGGCTCGACGTGCCCGTCGCGCTCGAGGAGCTCGTCGACGCGCTCCTCGCGCAGGAGCCGGCCGACCGCCTGCAGGACCCCGCCGAGGTCGCGCGCGAGCTCGACGCGGTCGCGAAGGGGGGGTGACGAGAAGAGGGGGGAGAAGAGGGAAGAAGGGAAGAGAAGAGGGAAGAGGGGAAGAGAAGAGAAGAGGGGAGGGCAAGGGCAAGGGCAAGGGCAAGGGCAAGGGCAAGGAAGAGGAGACGGGGGCCTTGCCCGACCGCGGGAACGGGAACGGGAACGGGAACGGGAACGGGAAGAGCTCCGCTGGGTGTGGGTTCGGCCCCCGCTGGGCCGGCACCTTCCAGGGGCCAACGCGCCACCGAACCCCGTCGAGAGAGCGCGGGGAGCCGAAGGCTCCCCGCGCTCTCTCGTCAGAAGCCCGGGGGCAGGTCGGCGGGGTCGATCGCCTCGCGCTCGAGCGTGCGGCCGAGCCCGCGCTGGACGCGCTTGCGCCAGGTCTCGAGCACGTGCCGCTGGGCCGGGTTGTTGAGCCGCACGAGGTCGGGCACGACGACGTCCATGATCGCGCGCCGGCAGGCCTCGGCCGTCTCGAAGCGGTCCTCGGGGCGCTTGGCGAGCATGCGCTCGATGATCCCCGGCAGGTCCGCGGGCAGCTCGTCGCGCAGGGCGCCGTCGAGCTTGCGGGGCGCCTCGCGCAGGTGGCTCACGACGTAGGCCGTGGGGCCCTGGCCCTTCACGGCGTAGGGGTACTGCCCGGTGAGCATCTCGAACAGGAGCACGCCCATGGAGTAGAGGTCCGAGCGCGGGTCGGCCGCCCCCTCGCGGATCTCGTCGGGCGCCATGTAGCGCGTCGAGCGGATCGCGAAGCCCGTGGCCCGGCGCGAGCTCTGGACGGACTCCTGCGCGAGCCGCTCGCCCACGTAGGCCACGCGCGACATGTCGAACAGGCGCAGGACGTAGCGCCCGCCCAGGTTGGGCACGAGGATCCGCTCGGGGTCGAACGCGCGGAGCACGATCCCGGCCCGGTGCAGCTCGCACAGCGCGTCGAGGAGCTGCATGGCGACCCCGAGCATGTCGGGGACGGTGAGCGGCGGGTTCTGGTCGATCAGGACGCGCAGGTTCGGCCCGTCCGACCACTCCTGCGTCAGGTGCGCCCACGCCCCGGTCGTGCCCGCGTCGAGCGGCTTCAGGATCGCGGGGTGCCGGACGCGCGTCGCGGCCGCGACCTCGCGCTCGATCGACGGCGGCAGCCCGCCCGGGCGGTCGGGGTCCTTCTCCGTGATCTTCAGGAAGCAGGGCCGCTCCATGATCATGTGGACGACCCGGTAGATGTACGAGGCGTGCGTGCGGCCCAGGTAGCGCACGACCGCGAGCCGGCCGCCGATCGTCGAGCCGAACAGTCCGAGCGGGTCGTTGGGGTCGACCGCCTGGGCCGCGGCCCCGGGCGGCGGAACGGCGCGCAGGATCGCCGAGCCCGAGGGCGCGGCGCCGGGCGCGGCGGGCGCCGCCCCGGGGTTGCTCGCGTCCGGCGTCGTCGACGTCCCCACCCTCAGCGCCTCCGCAGCTTGACGAGCCCGACGAGGAGCAGGAGCGCCCCGACCCCCGAGCAGCCGAACCCGAAGCATACGCCGAAGCTGGCCTCGCTGGAGACCTGCGCGTGCAGCGCGTCGCGGGTCGGCTGGACCCCGATCAGGAAGGGGGCCCCCCGGTCGAGCACGCCCTCGTGGACCTCGCCCACGATCGTGAGCGTGGCGTCGGCCGGGATCCCCGCGCGCGTCGTCTCCTTGTCGGCCTCGACGACGACGGTCCCGATCGTCCGCTCGCCCAGGAACCGCGCGCCCGCGGGGCGCACCTCGAGGCCCCCCGCCTCGAAGCGCGGCACCCGGCGCTCCGTCCTGACGGCGCTGCCGCGCACGGTCCGGGGCTCCTCGAGCCGGGTCGTCTTGCCGTCGACGTGCGTCGTGCGGGTGACCGTGCGCGTCGAGATCGGCGTGACGGACTCGACGACGAAGAGCCAGCGGCCCTCGACGCCGGGGACGGAGAGCGGCTCGGCCACGCGTGGGACGACGCCCTCGAGGCACACGAGGCCCGTCGTCTTCGCGGCGTCGGCCGGGAGCACGACGGCCGCCTTGCGGATCGCGTCGGCCTCGCCCCGCCGCTCGAGGCCGACCCAGGTCCCGAGCAGGCCCGAGAGGAGGCAGCACGAGCCGACGACGAACGCGCCGAACGCGCTGAACAGCCACTGGACGCCGCGGCCCCCAGGTCGGGGCGCGGCGGCCAGGGCGGGCCCCGGCGCCCCGGCTGCGCCGGCCGCGGGGCGGGCCGCGCCCCCGACCGGCTTGCCCACGAGCACGAACGTCTCGACCGCCTCGACCGCGAGGTCGTCGAGCTGCACGCCCGGCGGGAGCGCCGACGCGAGGCGGCGCTGCATGGCGGCGGCCACGGCCTCGGGGCCGGGGGCGCCGCCCAGGTCGTCGAGCGCGGCCGAGAAGGCGTTCTCCGCGGCCCGGCGGAGCAGGTCGGCGCCGGCGTCGACGGGCGCGAGCGCCCGCACGGTGCCCCGCCCCGTGGTCCCGTCGCGGGTGCGCGCGGTCCAGTGGACCTCGACGACCTTGCGCTCGACGAGGGCCTGATCACAGTACTGGCAGCGCATCGCGCTGGCCGGGTTGTCCCCCCCGCAGGAGGTGCACCTCCGCACCGCGACCTCCCTCTCCGGGCCCTGGCCCGCGGGCGGATGGTCCCCGCCCCCCCCCGCGAACGCAAGCACCTTCGAGGGTCCGGGGCCCCGCGCAGGGCGGGCCCCGGACCGGCGGAGGGCCGGCGCTCAGGCCGCCGCCGGGCGGGCCCGCCCGCCGCCGCGCGGGGCGGCCCCCTCGAGCCAGAGCGGGCGCGCCTCGACCTCGTCGGAGACGAACTGGAACTGCTCGAGCGCGACGACGACGGCCCCGCCCCGGGCCACGAGGTGCCCCGTCACGAGCAGCGGGCGGCCCGCGTTCAGCCAGCGCTCGAGGACCTCGGTCACGGGGCCGCGCGCCTCGACGGGGACGACGCAGCGTCCGCCCGCGCCGTCGCTCGCCCCCCGGGCCCCGGCCCGGTCCCAGGCCGTCTCGTCGACCTCGAGCCGCAGGCGGAGCACCTCGACCGCCCCCTCCCGGCCCCTGGCGGGCGCGTCCACGAGGCGCCCCGCGATCGTCACGCGATTGATCATGTCCGTCTCTCCCGCTCCCTGCGCCGGCCCCAGGCGCCGACGTCCGGATCTCCTGCGAAGCCACCGACCGCCGCCCGCGGGCGAGGCCGGACCCCGGCCGCGCCGAGGTGTGGCGAACCATACCCGAACACTCCGACAGGCCGGGGCGCGCCCCGGGCCGGAGGCGCCCAAACGCGGGCCGGGCGCCTCCGTAACCTCCCCAACCGCAGGCGCCCGCTCGGCGGGCGCCCACCCTCGAGGTCGCCATGACGACGCCCCCCGCCCTGCTCGGCCCCTGCCCGTCCCCCCGCGCGCCGTCCGGGTCGCGGGCCCGGCAGGGACCCGGCGCGCTCCTCGCGGCGCTCG
>JANJTH010000437.1 GCA_024711205.1 Planctomycetota bacterium
GCCGTCGTCGCGCTGGCCGCCGCGGGCGGCGCGGCGGGGCCCGGTCCCCGCGCCGCCCGGGCGCAGGAGCCGGCGGCGCGCGCGGACGGCCCGCTCCCGGTCGTCGTGACGCTCGCCTACCTGCGCGACGTCGTGGCCGCCGTCGGCGGCGACCGCGTGCGCGTCGACGTCCTCGCCCGCCCGGGCGAGGACCCGCACGCGATCGACCCGACCCCGGCGCACACGCTCGCCGTCCGGCGCGCCGCGCTGTTCGTCGAGAGCGGCGTGTCGCTCGAGCTGTGGACGGACCGGGTGCTCGAGGCGGCCGGCGTCCCCGGGCTGCGCCCCGGGCAGCCGGGGCACGTGTTCGCGGCGACGGGGATCCGCCCGCTCGAGGTCCCGACCCGGGCCGAGCTCGAGGGCGGCGGGCACGTCCACGGCGGCGGCAACCCGCACGTGTGGCTCGACCCGCTCAACCTGGCGATCGTCGCCCGGAACATCGAGCGCGCGCTCGCGGGGCTCCGGCCGGGCGACGCCGCGCTGTTCCAGCGCAACCGCGAGGCCTTCGAGGCCAGGCTCCACGCGCGGCTGTGGGGCGACGAGCTCGTGGGGGTGCTCGGCGCGGCGCAGCTCGAGCGGCTGCATCGCGCCGGGCGGCTGCGGCAGTTCCTCCGCGAGAGGCAATACAAGGGCGCGCCCCTGGCCGCGCTCGCCGGCGGCTGGTGGCGGCAGGCGCTCGACCTGGGCGAGCTGCCGCTCGTGACCTACCACCGGACCTGGAGCTACCTCGTGCACGCGTTCGGGCTGCGGTTCGTCGCCACGATCGAGGAGAAGCCGGGGATCGCGCCCTCGCCCGCCTACCTGGAGCGGCTCGTGGCCGAGGCGAAGGCCGCCGAGGTGCGGGTCGTCGCGGTCGCGCCCTACTACCCCCGCTCGCGCGCCGAGGGCGTGGCCGAGCGGCTGGGCGGCGCGGCCGTCGTCCTGCCCACGCAGCCGGGCGAGGTCCCGGGGAGCGACGACGTGTTCGCGCAGTTCGAGCGGATCTTCGGCCTCCTGGCCGAGGCCCGCGCGCGGGCCCGATGACGGCGGCGACCGAGGCCCCGCCGCTCGTCCGGCTCGCCGGGGCGCGGCTCGGCTACCCAGACCGCGTCGTGCTCGAGGGCGTCGACCTCGAGGTCCGGCGGGGCGACTTCCTCGCGATCGTGGGCCCGAACGGGGCCGGCAAGACCACGATCCTGCGCGCGGTCCTGGGCGTCGTCCCGCCGCTCGCGGGCGCGTGCGCGCGCGAGGGGCGGCTGGGCTACGCGCCGCAGCGGAGCGCGCTCGACCCCGTGTTCCCGCTCGCCGCGGCGGACGTGGTCGGGCTCGGGCTCGTGGGGCAGCCCGGGCCGACGCGCGGGGCGCCGGCGCGCGCGCGCGTGCTGCGGGCGCTCGAGGCGTGCGGGATGGCGGCCCACGCGGGGACGCCGTTCCGCGACCTGAGCGGCGGGCAGAAGCAGCGCGTGCTCGTCGCGCGGGCGCTCGTGAGCGAGCCCGACGTGCTCGTGCTCGACGAGCCGACGAACGACCTCGACCTGCGCGGCGAGCACGAGGTCATGGAGCTCGTGCGGGCGCTGCACGCGGGCGGGCGGACCGTGATCATGGTCAGCCACCTCCTGCACGTCGTCGCGCGCTACGCGCAGCGGATCGCGTTCATCCACGACGGCCTGCTCGTCGCGGGGCCCGCGCGCAGCATGCTCTCGGCGCGCCGGCTCGAGCCGCTCTACGGCATGCCCGTCGTCGTGGGCGACCTCGCGGGGCACCCGGTCGTGGCGCCGAAGGGCGGGCCGCCCGGCCGGGGCGGCCAGGCGGCGGCCCGCGGCGAGGGCGCGCGGCCGGCGGAGGACGACGCGGCGGCCTCGGGCCGGCGCGGGCGCGCCGGGAGCCTGGGCGCGAGCGGGGCGGGCGCTCGGTCGGCGGGGGGCGGGGCGGGCCGCGGGGACGGGTTCGGCGCGGCGGCCGGGCGGCTCGCCGTGACGGCGACGTTCGCCGGGCTGTTCGTGCTGGCGGCGGTCGGCGAGCGGCGCGAGCGGGGCGCGCACGAGGCCACGCGCGCCGCGCTCGCCGCGGCCCGCGCGTCCGAGGCCGACCTGCGGGCCCGGCTCGAGCGGGGCGACGCCGCGCTCGCCGCGGCCGCGGCCGAGGAGGAGCGCCTCCACGCGCGGCTCGGCCAGGTCGTCGGGGGGGCGCGCGCGACCCAGGAGGGCCTGCTCGCGCAGGTCGCCGAGCTGTCGAGCCAGACGCGCGCGGCCGACGCGGCCTGGCGCGAGGCCGAGGCCGAGCGGCGGCGCCTGCGCGAGGCGGTCTACGCGCAGCGCGAGACGCTCGTGGCCGTGCGGCAGGACGCGGACCGCCTGCGCGAGACGTGGCGCGAGGCCGAGACGGCGCGCCAGGCGCTCGAGGGGGAGCTCGCGCGCGCGGCGGCGGCCGCAGGTCCGCTCGCGGCGCGGGCCGAGGCGGCCGAGGCGGAGGCGCGGCGGCGGGCCGAGCAGCTCGCGCACTGGCGCGATCGGTTCGAGGACCTGCGCGGGCGCTTCGGGGCGCTGGAGTCCCGCGCGAGGTCGGAGCTCGAGGCGCTCCTGGCCGAGGTGGCGCGGGGGCGCGCGGCGCTCGACGAGGCGGCGGCCGCCGCCGCCGCGGAGCGGGCGCGGGCCGAGGGAGAGCGGGCGCGGCTCGAGGGCGAGGCGAAGCGCCTCGCGGCGGAGGCGGCGCGCCTCGCGGCGGAGGTCGAGCGGCTGCGGGCGGAGAAGAAGAGCTCCGCGGAGGAGCGGGGGGGGAAGAGCTCCGCGGAGGAGCGGGCTGGAGGCGCGAGCGGGGCAGAGGGCAAGGGCAAGGGCAAGGGCAAGGGCAAGGGCAGGGGAAGAGACAGGAGGGGGTTGCACGACCGCGAGGTGGGCCAGAGCTCCGCGGAATGGGGCCCGTGATGGCGTCGCTCGACACGCTCTCGCTCTTCCTCGCCAGCTACGCGGCGACGCTCGGGATCGCCGCCGCCTGCAGCTACCTGGGCGTGTTCACGATCCTGCGCCGCATCGTCTTCACCGGGGTCGCGCTCGCGCAGCTCGCCGCGGCCGGCGTCGCGACCGCCTTCTGGCTCGCGGACCGACCCGGGCTCCCGCCCGGCCTGCGCGGGCTCGTCGTCCAGCACGGCGCGACGGTCGGGAGCCTCGCGGCCGCGCTCCTCGGCGCTCTCGGGCTCCAGGCGCGGCCGCACTGGAAGCGGCTCACGCCCGACGCGCTCGTGGGGCTCGTCTACGCCGGGGCCGCGGCGCTCGCGATCCTCCTCGTGTGGCGCAGCTCGGTCGGGCTGGCCGAGCTGCGGAACATCCTCGCGGGCGAGGTGCTCCTCTCGCGCCAGGGGGAGCTCGTCGGGCTCGCCTCGGGGCTCGGGCTCGTGGGGCTCGTCCACGCGGCGCTGCGCCGGCGGTTCGTGCTCGTCAGCTTCGACCCGGAATTCGCGCGCGCGCTCGGGCTCCCCGAGGCGCGCCTCCAGCTCCTGTTCCTCGCGACGCTCGCCGTGGCCGTGGCGCTCTCGCTGCGCGCGGGCGGGCTCCTGCTCGTGTTCTCGTTCCTCGTCCTCCCGCCGGCGGCCGGCCTCGTGCTCGGGCGCGGCCTGGGCGAGAGCCAGGCCCTCGCGGTCGCGGCCGCGCTCGGGTCGACCCTGGCCGGCTTCGGCGCGGCGATCGGTCTCGACCTGCCCGTGGCGCCGTCGATCGCCCTCGCGCAGCTCGCGCTCCTCGCGCTCGCCCTCGCGGGGCGGACCTGGCCCGCGGCGGCCACGCCCGCCCGGGCCGCGCTCGTGCTCGCGGGCGCGCTCGCGCTCGCGGCCGTGCCAGCCGCCTGGGCCCGGGC
>JANJTH010000454.1 GCA_024711205.1 Planctomycetota bacterium
CCGCGCCCGGCGCGCCGGCGGGCGGGGCGCCGTCGGCGGGGGGGCCCTCGGTGGGAGGGCTCACGCCGGCGCCGGGCGCCGGCGGGGCGCCGCCGAGCGTGAGCTCGAGCCGGAGCGCGTCGCCGGGGGCGAGCCCGAGCCCGGGGGCCTCGACCACGAGCCACTTGCTCGCCGCGGCGACGACGACCGTCGCGACCGGCTCCTCGCCGGGGAGGAGCTGCAGCGTCGCGCCGAGTCGCACCTCGACCGGGCGCGCCAGCTCGAGGTACACGCGGTCGCCGCGGACCGAGCGCACGGTCGCCTCGACCGTCTCGGCGCGCGCGGCGGGGGCGAGGCCCAGGAGCAGCGCGACCGCGGCGGCCCAGGCCGCGGCCGGGCGGCCGGGCCGAGGCCTCAGCGGGCGGGGCGGAACGCGGTCGTCGTGTGGCACTGCGCGCACGTCGTCGGGAAGTTGTTGGCGGGGTGATTCGGGGTCGTGCTGCCGGGCTGGTTCGAGAGCACGGCCGTCCTGTTGTAGTCGCCCAGGTGGCAGGCGACGCAGTCGGTCCCGCCCGACGCGAGGCCCGAGAACGTCGCCCCGGTGTGGCACTGCACGCAGCGGGCGCGCAGGTGGGCCCCGTCGAGGACGTAGCTCCGGTGGGTGTAGCGCGCGCCGCGGAACGTGCTCGTCGTGTGGCAGTGCCCGCACTCCGTGAAGCCCGCCGCCGGGTGGTTCGGCGTCGCGCGCCGCCAGGCCCGCGCGTGGCAGGCCGCGCACTCCATGGGGGTCGTCTGGAGCGGCTCCGCCCGGCGGGGCCGATGGCAGGCCTCGCACTGCAGCGCGGCGTGCTTGCCCGTGAGCGGGAAGCGCGTCCGCTCGTGGATCCGCGGGTCGCGCGCGATGTCCCAGCTCGACTCGTTGTGGCAGCGCCCGCAGGACGGCCCGTGGAGCCCCGCGTGCGGGTCGTGGTGGCAGGCGGCGCAGCTCTGCGTGAGCCCGTCGAGCCCGCGCCGGTGGCAGGCGTCGCAGCGCACGTCGACGTGGCTCCCGCGGAGCGGGAAGCCCGTCGTCCCGTGGTCGAACTCGCCCGCGGGCGGCGGCTTGAGCCGGTCCCAGCCCTCGTCGACGTGGCACGCCTCGCAGCGGCCCGCCTGCGCGAACAGGTCGCCGGCGGCGGGTGGATGGGTCGGCGCCGGGGCCGGAGCGGCGGGGTCCTGCGCGCGGAGGGGGCGCGCGGCGTGGGTGTGGTGCGCGAGCGCGACGCCGAGGGCGAGCGCGAGCGCGGGGACGAGGCCGGCGGCGAGCGGGCGGAGGCGCGCGGTCACGGGGCGCCAGCGTGGAGGGAGAGAGAGGGAAGAGGGGGGAAGAGGAGGGAGGGAAGAGGGGGAAGAAGGGAAGAGAAGAGGGAGGGCAAGGGCAAGGGCAAGGGCAAGGGCAAGGGAAGAAGGGCGAGGGGGTTGCCCGACCGCGGGAACGGGAACGGGAACGGGAACGGGAACGGGAAGAAGGGCGTCATCGGCGCCCCCCCGGGGCCGCGTGCGGGTTCTGGTGGCACGAGTCGCACGCCTTCCCGTCGATCGGCACGTAGTGGACCACGGGGCGGACCACGCCGTCCGCGACCTGGCGCTGCGAGGTGGGATGACAGGCCGTGCAGGCCACCGCGCGGTGCTTGCCCGTGAGCGGAAACCGCGAGGGCGGCGCGTCGTGGTCGAAGCGGGCGGCCTTCCAGCCGGGCGCGACGAGGTGGCAGCGCGAGCAGCCGTCGTCGCCCCCGCGGTCGGCGAACTGCCCCGCGTGCGGGTCGAGGTGGCAGCCGGCGCACTGCTTCGGCGTGCCGCGGTACGTGACCGCGGGGCCGAGCGCGGGGTCGACGCCCGGGCGGTGGCAGCTCGCGCAGGCCGCGTCGTGCGGGCCGTCGAGCGCGAAGCCCGCGCGCGCGTGCTCGGCGCGCCCGAACCCCGAGGGGCGCCAGCCCTCGACGCGGTGGCAGGTCGCGCAGTCGGTCTGGCCGAACTGGCCGCGGTGGGGGTCGTCCTTGCCGTGGCAGGCGTCGCAGCGCTGCGTCGCGCCCTCCCAGCGGAACCGCTGCGCGTGGGGCTCGGGCGGCACGTCGCGCACGTGGCACACCTCGCAAGGCACCGCGCGGTGCGCGCCCTGGAGCGGCAGGCGCGCGGTCGCGTGGCGGGCCTCGTCGTAGCGCGACGGCGCGAAGTGGACCTCGCCGTGGCACGACGCGCAGTCCTGCGCGAGCTGGCCGCGGTGGACGTCGACGTGGCAGGCCACGCAGCCCTGGGTCCGGGCCTCGGCGAGCGCGAGGCGCCGCAGGCCGCCGCCCGGCGCCCGGCCGCCGTGGCAGCCCTCGCACGAGACCTTCGCGTGGGCGTCGCGGATCGGGAACCCGAGCTCGGCGTGGCCCGCGTGGGAGAGCTCGGCCAGGTGGAAGCTCTTGAACCCGTGGCACGACGCGCAGTCGGCGCCGAGCTTGCCGCCGTGGACGTCCGCGTGGCAGGCGACGCAGGACTGGTCGAGCGGGCCGATCGCGATCCGCTCGGGCGCGGGCAGGCGCGGGAACTTCGCGTCCTTCGCGTGGCAGGTCTCGCAGCGGACCGCGTGGCCCTCGATGAGCGGGAGCGGGTGCTCGCGCTCCGCGTAGGTGTCGGGCTTCCAGGCGGTCGTCCCGTGGCAGCGCTCGCACGACGCGCGCGCGAGCAGGAGCTCGCGGTCGAAGGCGCCACGATGCACGTCCTCGTGGCACGCGCCGCAGGTCTTCTTCGCCGCCTGGTCGAGCTTGGGCCCGTGGCAGGCCCCGCAGGCGACCCGCGCGTGCGCGCCGTCGAGCGCGAACCCGGTCGTCGCGTGGTCGAAGCGGGTCCCCTGGGCCACGGCGCCCTGGTTCGTGAACGCGTGGGGCGTGTGGCAGTCGGCGCAGCGCAGGAACGCCGTCCCCTGGGCGTCGCGGTGCGGGTTCGCGTGGCAGGCGTCGCAGCCGGGCAGCACGTCGCCCGCGACCGGGCGGGCCGGCGCCGCCCCGAAGCCCACGCCCCGGAACGGGCGCGGGGCCTTCTCCGCCACGAGCGGGCGGAAGCTCGGCACGGGCGGGGTCGGCGGGGAGGGCGCCGGCCCCGGGGGCGCCGTGTGGCACTTCGCGCAGTCGGCCTTCGCGTGCGCCCCCTCGAGCGGGAAGCGGGCCGCCTGGTGGTCGAAGCCGGCCGCGGGGGCCCAGGCGGTCACGTCGTGGCACTTCTTGCAGTCGCCCCCGAGCGCCGGCTGGTGCGGGTCGAGGTGGCAGGCCGCGCAGTCCCCCGAGAGGCCCAGGTGCGTCGGCTCGCGGTCGGCCTGCGCGCGCTCGGGCGAGAACGCGAGCACGGCCGCGTCGAGGATCAGCGTCCGGTCGTGGCACCTGGCGCAGTCGAGCTGCGCGTGCGCGCCCGCGAGCGGGAACCCGGTCGCCTCGAGGTGCGGGAAGTCCTCGCGGCGATGCGCCCCCTGCTGGACCTTGCGCCAGGGCGCGTCGGGGTCGGGCCAGCGGATCAGCCGGGCCTGGGCGCCGAGGTGCTCGCTGTGGCAGTCGACGCATTGGGCGGCCTCGGGGAGCTTCGCGTGGAAGCCCTGCCCGCGGCGGATCCGCGCGTCGAGCGTCTCGTGGCAGGCGAGGCACAGCCCGTCGTCGAGGCCCGCGCCCTGCACGTGGCAGTCGGCGCAGCGGGCCTCGCCCTCGAGGTGGCCGTGCGCTCGCGAGAGCGGCCCCGGGGCGAACGTGGACGTCCCGCCCGGGAGGAGCAGCACCGCCGCCACGAGCCCGGCCACGGCCAGCACGCTGAAGACGACGATCCGCGTGCGACGTGACTTCTTCACCGGCCGAGCACCGAGAAGCGACCATACTGGAGCGCGATGACGACGTGAAGCGCCATCGTGGCGATCACGACGAGCGCCAGGATCAGGTGGACGAACCGCCACGAGTCGAGCAGGTCCTGCACGGCCTCGGAGCGGGCGAGCCGCCCCTCGAGCCGCTGGACCCGCGCGAGCGCGAGCACCTCCTGCACGAGCTGCCGCGCCTCGGGGTCGCCCGCGGCGAGCCCCTCGATCCGGCGGCGGAGCGCGCGCCAGCGGACCGCGCCCACGAAGTCCGAGACGATGAGCGGCCCCACGAGCGCGAGGCCCTCGCGGACGGGGCCCTCCTGGGAGGCCGCGTCGTCGGCGAGCGCCTCGAGGAGCGCCTCGCGCAGCGCGGGCCGCTCCTCGAGCCGGGCCCGCAGCCGGCGCCGCAGCTCGACGAGGCGCGCGGCCATGCCCTGGCGCTCGTCGCCGCCCACGGCGTCCCCGTCGCGCCGGCGCGGGAGGTGCGACAGCACGTAGCGCCCGAAGATCCCCGACGCGATCGCCGCGCCGATCGCGGCCGCGCACAGGCGCGCGATGTCGTTGCGCGCGAGCATGGCGCTGTGGGCGAGCACGAGGCTCCCGCCCGTGATCCCGCACAGGAAGTGCGCGTTGAGCCACGAGCGGAGGCTCACGAGGCCCTTCATGAGCTGGAGCCGGCGGCGCAGCACGTAGGTCAGGTTGAGCAGGAACAGGAGCGCCGCCGAGATCCCGAGCGCCAGGCCGACGCTGCCGCCCGGGCGCAGCAGCTCGTCGAGCGGGTGGCCGGGGCGCGCCTCGCGCGGGAGCCCGTAGTAGGACCAGCCCGTGAGCAGGAGCGCCGGGCCGACGAGGCCGAGCCCGAAGGAGAGGAGCAGCCAGAGGGCGTCCCCCTCCCACAGGCCGACGATCCGCTCGACCGAGACGCGCACGACGCGCAGCGACGCGCCCGAGGGGCGGTCGTCCATGACGAGCCGGCCCTGCGCGTCCTCGCGGGCCTCGAGCAGCCCGGTGAGCGGACCGTCGCCGGCGCCGCCGAGGAGCGGGAGCGGCGTGACGTCGCTGTCCTCGAACAGGTGGCTGCGGGAGGCGGCCTCCTCGAGGCTCGGCACGTGGACCTCGTCCGTGCGCCGGCGCCGGGCCCGGCCCGGGTCGGTCCGCGCGCCGCCGCGGGCGACGTGGCTGCTCTCGAACGGGTCCCGGGCGTCGCCCGGGTCCCCCGGCTCGAGGTCCGCCGCGGAGCGCGACGAGAGGCCGTAGGGGGCCAGGTCGGCCTCGCTCGCGACGACCGGGTCGAACGGGTCGATCGCCTCGCGCTCCGTCCGCTCGAGCGGGTCGGACTCCGCGCCCCGGGGGCCCGGGTCATCCTCCTCCTCGCCGTGGCCGAGCGTCGAGACCTCGGCCGGGTCGCGGCCGTCCTCGCGGACCTCGCTCGGCCGCGCGGGGCGCGGGCCGGCCCACCCGACGGGGGCCGGCCGCTCGTCCGACTCGCCGAGCGGCACGACGAGCGGCGTGGGGGCCGGGCGCGGCTCCGCGCGCGCCCCGCGGCCCGTCGACCCGCCCGCGGCCGGGCGCGCCGGCAGGCCCAGGTCGCTCACGTCGACGACGGC
>JANJTH010000502.1 GCA_024711205.1 Planctomycetota bacterium
GCGCGCGCTCGCGGGCCGCCGCGGCGCGAGCGAGCGGCTGGCCGAGGACGCGCGGTTCCGGCTGGCCGCGGCCCTCGCGCAGCACGAGGCCTTCGCGCGGCGCAGCGAGCGCCTCGACGGCGAGGCGCTCGAGCACGCGGCCCGCGGGCTCGAGGCGCTCGAGGCGTGCGCCGGCGCGCTCGACCACGCGATCGCGGCGGACCCCTCCGCGGAGGAGCTCTGGACCGAGCGGCTGCGCGTGCGCGGCCTCGAGGCCCGCTGGCGGCTCGAGGTCGGGCGGCGGGGCGCGCTCGAGGTCGGCCGGCTGCTCGACGGGCGCGCGCCGGAGGACGCCTGGCGCGTCGCGGTCGCGGCGACGCAGGTCGCGCGTGACGACCAGGTGGCGGCTTTGCTCGAGCGCGCCGGACGGCCCGACGACGGGCGCGCGGCCAGGACGATCGGCGCGTGCTGGCGCCTCCTCGCCGCGCTGGGGCGCACGGCCGGCGGCGCGCCCGTGGCGCTCGACCTGGCAGGCGCGGCCAGGACCTGGGCCGTGGTCCCCCGGGGCCCGCTGGTCCGGCCGGACGCCGCCCGGCTCCGCGAGGAGTCCGCCCGGCTCCTCGCGGCGCAGGTCGCGGACGAGGCGGAGCGGGACCTCGCCCGGGCCAGGGCCTGGGCCGCGGGACGCCACGCGCGGCGGCCGTCGGGGGCGCCCTCCGGGACGTCCTCGGACCGGCTCGCGCTGGCGGCGCGGGCCCTCTGGGAGGACCGGGCCGCGTACGCGCTCGCGCTCCTCGGCTCGCCCGCGCCGGGCGCAGACGAGGACGGAGGGGGCCCCCAGGCGTCGGCGCTGCGGGCGGCGGCCGTCGTCCTCGCGGGCGGCGAGCCGCCGCAGGCCTCCTCCGTCGACCCGACCGACCCGCTCGCCGCGTCGATCGCCGCGCTCGCCGCGCAGCGCCCGGCCCGGGCGCGTGACGCGCAGGCCGCCCGCGCGGCGTTCGGGCGCTGGGTCGAGGCCGGGGCGCCCGTGGGCGGGGCCGTCGCGGAGGAGGCGCGCAGCGCGTCCCTCGCCGCCGCCCGCGCGGAGGCGGCGGCGCTCCGGCTCGCGTGGGCGGTCAAGGACGCGGCGGACCCGGCTCCGTGAGGGCGGACGCCCAAGGGCAGGCCGGGGCGCCCGAGGGCCCCGGCGGAGGCGTCGGCGTCGACCCGGCCGATAGGGCCGCGGTGGGGGCCCAGCTCGGGCGCGCGCCGCGGGGGCTCCGCCGGGTCGCGGCCCGGTGCGGGCTCGGGCTGCCCGTGGTCGTCGAGGCGGCGCCGCTGCTCGAGGACGGGACGCCGTTCCCGACCCTGTGCTGGCTCACCTGCCCGCTCGCGCGCCGGCGTGTGTCGCGGCTCGAGCAGGGCGGGCGCGTGCGCGAGCTCACGGCGCGCCTCGAGGGCGACCCCGACCTCCGGGCGGCGCTGGCGCAGGCCGAGGCTCGCCACGCGGCCGCGCGCGCGGCGCTCCTCCCGCCCGGCGCGGCGCCCGAGGCCGCGGCGCGGGTGCGGGGGGGGATCGGGGGCGCCGTGGGCGGCGGCGTCAAGTGCTTGCACGCCCACTACGCGCACTGGAAGGTCGACTCCGGGAGCCCGATCGGGGCGCTCGTCGGCGCCGAGGTCGAGCCGCTCGACTGTCGGCGCCCCTGCGTCCGCGACGGGCGGCGCGACCCCGCCTGGCGCGAGCCGGACCCGCCGGCCGGCGGGGTGGCGCCGCCGGGTTCTGGCCTGCGGGGTTGACCGCGGGGGGGCCGAGCGGGTCTCATCGTCCCCGTCGTCCGCCCGTCGCGGCGGGGCGAGGAGGCGCGATGCGTCTGTGGCTGAGCGAGAAGGCCCAGAAGGCCCTGGATGAGGTCCCCGAGGCGATGAAGGGCCTCGACCCGGCGAAGGCGGCCGAGGCCGCGACGCCCGAGGCGCGCGAGGAGAAGCGCCGCGCCGAGGAGGCGGCCCGCGAGGCCAAGAAGGAGGCCAAGAAGGACCTCCGCGAGGCCACGACCCGCGCCGACGAGGGGCTCCACGAGGCCCTCGCGGCGGCCGAGGCCGCGGACCGCAAGGTCCACGACCTCGACTTCCGGCTCGCCGAGCGGCGCAAGGACGCGCGGCACGGCGCGCAGGCCGTGGCCGACGCCGAGCGGCGCCTCGCCGACGCCCAGGCGGCGCTCGAGCGGGCGAAGAAGGAGCACGCGCGGGCCGAGGCGGAGGTGCCGACGCTCGAGGCCGAGCTCGAGGCCGAGCGGACCCGGCTCGGGACCACGAAGGATGCGCTCCAGCAGGCGCTCGGCGAGGCCGACGCCGCCTGGCGCACGGTCCACCCGCGCAACCGCAAGAAGCGCGACCGCCGGCCGCGCCACGCCGCGATCCAGCTCCTCGGGATCCGCAAGGACGCGGGCGGCGAGGGCGAGGGCGACAACGGCGAGGCCGAGGGCGAGGCCGGCGCCGAGTGATCGCCTGACGGGGGCCCGGGCTCGGGCCCCCCGCGGCGCGCGGTCGCCGGGTTCGGGCCCCGCGCGCCGCGCGGTCGCCGGGTTCGGGCCCCGCGCGCCGCGCGGTCCCGGGGGGGGGGGGGGGCGGCCCCGCGGGGCCCGGAGCGGGGGCCCCGCCGCCCCCCCGCGCCGGCCCGGGCGCCGGCGGCCCCCGCCCCCCCCGCGCCCCCGGCGGGCCCCCCGCGCCGCGGGCCCGCCGCCCCCCGGCCGGCCCCCCGCGGGGCGCGGGGCGCCACCCGGCCGGCCCCCGGCCGGCCCCCCCCCCCCCCCCGGGACCGCGCG
>JANJTH010000534.1 GCA_024711205.1 Planctomycetota bacterium
GCTCCGCGCGCCGGCCGCTCCGGCCTGCTGCTCGGCCTCGCGGGCCTCGGCGGCCGCCGCCTTGGCGGCCGCGGCGCGGCGGTTGCGCTTGTCGCGCGCGTGGAGCATGCGCCGCGCGTCCTCGTCGCCCGCCTCGGCGGCGGCCTCGAGCTCGGCCTCGGCCCGGGCGCGATGGACGAACTCCACGAGCCCGCCCAGGTCGCTGACCTTGGCCGGGCGGACGCGCTCCGGGTCGAGCTTGAAGTCGTCGGTCAGCGTGCCGCGCTCGTACTCGACCCAGAGCTGCCACGCCTGCTCGCCGAGCGCGCGGAGCTCGGGGTCGACGAGGCCGAGGAAGCCCGCGATCGCCCGCACGTCGCGCTCGAGCATCTCGCTCGCCTGCTGGTTCTGCGAGGCCGAGACGCACTGCGGGAGGTCGATGATCACGGGTGCGCCGTCGGCGACCAGCACGTTGTAGGGGGAGAGGTCCCCGTGCACGAGGTCGCAGCGGAGCAGCAGGACGACCTGCTGGAGGATCGCCTCGAACATCGCGCGCGCGCCGGCGGCGTCGAGCGGGACGCGCGCGAGCTGCGGGGCGAGCTGCCCGTCGGCGTCGCAGATCATCTCCATGACGATCACGTTGTCGTGGTGCATGAGCACGCGCGGCGCGCGCGCCCCGATCGCCTCGAGCTTCCGCAGCGCGTCGACCTCGGCCTGGTGCCAGGCCTGCTCGGCCAGCTCCTGGCCGTGCGCCGTCTTCTTCGCGAGCGCGCGCGCGTCGCGCGTGTTGCGGACGGCGCGCCCCTCGCGGTAGCCCGCGTCGTTCTTGAAGCTCCGCTCGCTGCGGGGGCGGTAGACCTTCGCCACGTAGTGGAAGGGGGCCCGCTCGACGACGAACAGCTCGGCCTCCTTCCCGCTCTTGAGCGGGCAGACCACGCCGTCGATCACGCCGTGCTCGACGAGGTCCTGGAGGAGCTGGGCGGTGCCGCGCGAGGAAATGGGGCTCTCCGCAGGGCGGGGCGGGCGGGCGGGCCCCCCGGCGCGTGCGCCCGCCAGCATAGCCGCGGCCTGCGGGGGGGCGGAAGCCTGGGGAGGAGGTGGGCGCGGCGCCGCCCGGGCGCGCGCTACAGGTCGAGGCCGCCCGCGAGGCCCTGGAAGAAGGCCCGCGCGTTGCGGCCGAGCGTGCGCGTCCGGTAGCCGCCCTCCTGCACGACGACCGTGGGGAGGCCGAGCGCGCCGATCCGCCGCCCGTTCTCCTCGAGGTCGTCGGGGCCGAGCGTCCACGAGCCGGTCGGGTCGCCCTTCGCCGTGTCGAGCCCCAGGCACACGACGAGCGCGGCGGGGCGGTGGGCGGCGACGCGCTCGAGGGCGCGCGCGAGCGCGCGCCGGTACTGCGGGCCGTCCTGCTTCTCGGGGAGCGGGAGGTTCAGGTTGAAGCCGGCGCCCTCGCCGCCGCCCGTCTCGTCCTCGAACCCCGAGAAGTAGGGGTAGGCGAGCCGGGGGTGCCCGTGGAGCGAGACCGTGAGCACGTCGGGGCGCGCCCAGAAGATCTCCTGCTGCCCGTTGCCGTGGTGGTAGTCGACGTCGAGGACCGCGACGCGCCCGCCGGCGCGCGCGAGCAGCTCCGCCGCGGCGGCCGCGTGGTTCAGGTAGCAGAACCCGCCGAACGCGCGCCGCTCGGCGTGGTGCCCGGGCGGGCGGACGAGCGCGTAGGCGGCGCGCCGCCCGTCGAGGACGGCCTGCGCGGCCGTGAGCGCGCACGCCGTCGCGCGGCGCGCGGCCGGCCACGCGTTGCGGTGGACGGGCGTGAACGTGTCGATGCAGTAGTAGCCGGCGCGCGTGGCGAGGTCGTCGGGCGGGCGGGTCTGGTTGCGGATCGGGAACACGTACGGGTAGACCGACTCGCCCTCGGGCGTCTGGGCGCAGGTGCGCTTGAGCCAGCCGACGTAGCCCGGGTCGTGGACCGCCGTGATGTGCTTGTCCGGCCACTCACGGGGCTCCTTGCGCTCGAACAGGCCCGAGCGCTCGAGCTCGCCCTGGATCCGGTCGATCCGCACCGGCGCCTCGACGTAGCCCCGCTCGCGCACGTGGTGGATGTCGTGGAGGTCGTTCACGACGAGGAGGATCGGCTCGCGCGGCTGCCGTCGCTCGGCGGGGGCCCGGGCCGCCGCGGGCACGCGGCCGGAGGTGGCGCCCGGCCGCCGGGCGCCACCGCCGGCCTGGGGCAGCCTCTCGGAGGTCGTGCGCGCGCCGTTGGGCGCCGCCCCGGGGCGGTGGGGCTGGGGGGAGGCCGCATAGGCGGCGACGACGGCGTCCACGTAGGCGGGCGGGCAGAGGTGGCCGTACTTGCGCTCGAGGACGGCGCGCACGACGGCCTGCACGAAGGGGCCCGGGGGCCCGCGCTCGGCGTCGGGGCCGTCGAGCCCGTCGTGGACGAGGAGCGGGAACGGGCCGGCGTCGTCGGGCGAGACCGGCCGCTGGTAGGCCTGGTTCGCGAGCGGGCGCGCGCCGTAGCGCGCGTAGAAGCGCAGGCGCGCGACGTTCTCGGCCAGGATCGCCGGGTCGGGCGTCTGGGCCGGGTCGTCGGGCAGGCACTCGAGGAACAGCCCGCGCGCGCCGAGCGCGCGCGCCTCCTCGCGCACGCGCTCGTAGAGCGCGGCGCCGACGCCGCGGCTCGAGTGGCCCTTGTCCGCGGCGATCCACTCGAGCCAGCACGCCTTCAGGCGCGGGTCGTGGAGCAGGAGCGCGAAGCCCGGGAGCTTGCCGGGCGCGGCCCCGCGCTCGGCCACGAGCAGGAGCGCGCGGAACCCGACCTTCCAGGGGTCCTTGAGCTTGTCGGCGAGCCCGGCCGTGTCGCGCGGCGCCGCGGCCGGGAACCGCTCGCGGAGCAGCGCCTCGACCCGCTCGATCGCCGCGCGGTTCACGGGGAGGACGTCGTCGTGGACGCGGCGGATCCGGAACATCGCGGGCGATCTTGGCCCCGTGGCGGCCGGAGGGCAACGGCGAGGTCCTCGGCGCCGGCGCGGCGGCGCGCGGCCTCGCGCCCCCGGCGCCGCGCGTGCTCCCGCCCGTGCGCTCGGTCGGCCGGGACGGCCCCGACGCCGGCGCCGGAGCCGGGCTCGTGGGCCCGGCCCCGAGGACGTTGCTCGGGGCCCTCGGCTCGCGTAAGTTGCCCGGGACCAACCGAGGGGGAGCCTTCCCATGCGTCTCTGCGTCTTCGCACTCGCGCTCGTCACGGCCATGCTCGCGGGCTGCGGCTCGTCGGAGGAGCAGCCGGCGGAGCCGGCCCAGGACCACGCCGCGCCCGAGGCGCCGCCGCCGCCGCCCGACGTCATGGTCGAGGTGACGCACGTGACCGAGGGGCAGCGCTGGCGCTACGACGTCGACTTCGACGGCGAGCAGCAGACGCACGTCTACGAGGTCGTCGCCGTGCGCCCGGGCCGCGTCGTCTGCAAGAAGACGGTCGTGCGCGCCGACGGGACCGAGGCCGACGAGGGGCTCAAGCAGTTCACGCGCTCGACGGCGGCGCTCAAGGAGGCCTACCCCGGCGCGTTCTCGGCCGTGCGCACCGAGCGCGTGACGGCGGCCGAGCGCGAGTGGGACTGCTACACCTACGAGGCGGGCGGCTACAAGATCTGGGGCACGCTCCAGGGCGGCGCGCCGACCTTCCCGCCGTTCGTCCGCGCGCAGAGCGAGGGTGGGCGCGCGATGATGGTGCTCGCGGCGATCGAGTAGTTCGATCGCGTGGGAAGGGGGGGCGCCCGAAGGGCGGTGCCCCTTCCCTCGCGATCGAGATGGGGCTCGGGCCGCGGGGATCGCGCCCCGGGAGGGCCAGGCCCTTCGAGGTGGCGTCGAGCGCGGGACTTCGTGACCGCTTGCGTCATGCGCGGCCACGGTGGTCGGTGTTGTGGGGGGCGGGGGGCCTGCTAGGATCCCGCGCGTCGGCGCCTCGGCGGCGCCGCCCCCCACGTCCCGGCGGACCCGGTGCTGGCCGACAAGGACCCGTTCGACCTCCTCGAGCGCCTCGTGGCGCTCCCGTCGCCCTCGGGCGACGAGGGGCCGTATGCGCGCGTGGTCGCCGACCTCTGGCGCGACCTCGCGGCGCCCGGCGGCGGCCTGGACGTGCGCCTCGACGAGGTCGCGCCGGGGCGGCCCAACGTGCTCGCGCTCCCGCGGGGGCGCGCGCCCGACGTCGTGCTCTCGACGCACCTCGACGTCGTGCCGCCGCACGTGCCGCCGCGCCGCGACGGCGAGCGCCTGTTCGGGCGCGGGACCGCCGACACGAAGGGCCCGCTCGTGGCCATGCTGCTCGCCGCCGAGGCGCTCCTGCGCGAGGGCATGGCCGTGGGCTTCCTGGGCGTCGTGGGCGAGGAGGTCGACCACTCCGGGGCCGCGCACGCCGCGCGCACGCTCGACCTGGGGCAGGCCCCGATCCTGCTCGGCGAGCCGACGAGCAACCGCGTCGTCGTCGCGCAGAAGGGCCTGCTCAAGGTGCGGCTCACGGCCGCGGGGGTGGCCGGGCACTCGGCCTTCCCCGACCGCGGCGTGTCGGCGATCCACCGCCTGCTCGACCACCTCGACGCGCTCCGCCGCGAGCCGTGGCCGGGCGACCCCGTGCTCGGCCCGACGACGCTGAACGTGGGCACGATCGCGGGCGGCGTCGCCGCGAACGTGTTCGCGCCGGCGGCGGCGGCCGAGGTCCTCATGCGGCTCT
This sequence comes from Planctomycetota bacterium, assembly GCA_024711205.1. Classification (GTDB taxonomy): domain Bacteria; phylum Planctomycetota; class J058; order J058; family J058; genus JANJTH01. Next base: position 4,694 of record JANJTH010000534.1, read on the forward strand.
CGTGCCCGTCGGCCCACGCGCTCGCGCGCGTCCGGGCGCTCGCGCCGGACGGCGTGACGGTCGAGGTCGTCTCCCACAACGACCCGCTCCACCTGACGCCGCCGGCCGACGAGCCGGCCTGCACGATCCCCTTCAACAGCGACGCCAGCTACCTGGCGCCGCTCGGGCCCGTCTGGCTCGCCGGGCCCGGGGCGATCGAGGTCGCCCACGCCGCGCACGAGCACATCGACCGCGCCGACCTGCTGGCCGGCGCCGCCCTGTACGAGCGCCTCGCACGCGCCGCCGTGCGGGGCCGCGGAGGTCCTGCGTGAAGCTGTTCCTCGCCGACTGGATCCACCTCGACCGCGCGTTCGTCCCCGACGCCGCCGTCCTCGTCGACGACGACGGACGGATCGTCGCCACGGGCCCCCGCGAGGCCGTGCGCGCGCGCCCCGACGCGCTGGCGGCCGAGGTCGTCGACCTCGAGGGCAAGGCGCTCCTGCCCGGGACGATCAGCGCCCACAGCCACAGCTTCCAGGTCCTCCTGCGCGGGACCTCGGACCACCCGGCGTCGTTCCGCGACTGGGTCAAGCAGCACCTCTACCCGCTCGTCGAGCGGCTCGACCACGAGTCGCTCGAGGCGGGCGCGCTGCTCTGCTTCGCGCAGATGGCCCGGGCCGGCGTGACCTCGGTCGGCGAGTTCCACTACCTCCAGAACGCGCCCGACGACTACGCGCCGGACGCCGACCGCCTGGCCGAGATCGTGATCGGCGCGGCGCGGCGGGTGGGGATCCGGATCGCCTTCCTGCGCGCGATCTACGACGTGCAGGAGCGGTTCGGGCAGGCCCGCATGGTCGAGCCGCCCGCCCAGTCGGCCGAGCACATCCGCGCGCTCGCGGCCCGCTACCGCGACGACCCGTTCGTCCACGTGATGCCGGCGCCGCACTCGCTCCACGGCGCGACGCGCGAGGCGATCGAGCTCGGCGCGGGGCTCGCGCGCGAGCTCGGGACGCGCTGGCACATCCACCTGGCCGAGCAGCGGGGCGACGTCGGCTACGCCGAGCGGTTCCACCAGGCGACCCCGCTGCGCGTGCTCGACCGCTGGGGCCTCGTCGACGAGCGGCTCGTCGCCGTGCACGGGATCTGGCTCGACGCGGGCGAGCAGAAGCTGCTCGCCGAGCGCAAGGCGGCCCTCGTCTCGAACCCGTCGACGAACCAGATCCTGGGCGACGGGATCGCGCCCCTGAGCGAGCTCGTCGCGCTCGGCGTCCCGGTCGCGCTCGGGACCGACCTGAACCAGTCCCCGAGCGTGTTCCAGGAGATGCGCCAGGCCGAGATGCTCCAGCGCGTGCACCACCTCCGCATGGGCATGATCCCGACGGCGGGCGGCGGCGCGCCCGACCCGCAGCGGCTGTTCGACATGGGCACGCGCCACGGCGCGACCGTGCTCGACCTCGCGGCGGGCGTGCTCGAGCCGGGGCGGTTCTTCGACGCGGTCGCGCTCGACCTGTCGGACCCGTCGCTCCTGCCCGGGTCGCTCCTGGGCGGGACGGCGATCCTGAGCGCCGTCACGTGCTGCGTGGTCGGCAAGAGCGCCGTGCGCGACACGTTCGTGGGCGGCCGCCCGGTGATCCGCGACGGCAAGCTCGTGAACCTGACCTGGCTCGAGGTCGTCGAGCGGCTCAAGAAGGCGAAGGCCCTCCCGCGGCTCGAGGGCGTCCCGGGGGCCCGGTGAGCCCCGGCGCGCGGCGCGCGGCGACGCGGCGCCCGAGCGCCCGGGGCCGGGCGCCGCGGCGCCCGGCCCGCCGGCGGCCGACCTGACCGAGCCGCTCGCGGGGCGGGTCGTCACGCCCGCCGGCGTCGTCGAGGGCGCGCTCGTGCTGGACGGCGACCGGGTCGCCGCCGTGCGCGCGCGGGCGGGCGGGGTCCCCGACCGCTGGCTCGTGCCGGGCTTCGTCGACCTCCACGTCCACGGGGGCGGCGGCGCCGACGTCATGGACGGGCCGGAGCAGGCGGCCGCGATCGCGGCGGTCGCCGCGTTCCACCTCGCCCGCGGGACGACCGCGCTCTGCCCGACGACGGTCGCGCGCCCGTGGCCCGAGCTGGCCCGGACCGTCGCGGCCGCGGGCGCCCTCGCCCGGGCCGACGACGAGGGCCCTCGCGCGGGCGCGCGCGTGCTCGGCGTGCACCTCGAGGGCCCGTTCCTCGCGCCGGCGCGCCGCGGCGCGCAGCCCGACGCGCTCGCCCCGATCGACGACGCGGCGCTCGCGGC
>JANJTH010000807.1 GCA_024711205.1 Planctomycetota bacterium
GCGTCGCGCGCGAGGGGGCCCGACCGGGCGCCGGCGAGCCTGCGCCCGCGCCGGCCGGCGCGGGCGCGCCGGTGGCCGAGGTCGACCTCGACGACGCGGGGTTCGCGGCGCTCGTCGAGCGGCTCCAGGCGCACGTGCTCCGCGGGGACGTGTTCCAGATCGTGCCGTCGCGCACGTTCCGGGCCCCGTGCGCCGACCCGCTCGCGGCCTACGCGCGGCTCCGGCGGACGAACCCGAGCCCGTACCTGTTCTTCGCCCGCGCGGCCGAGCACGCGCTGTTCGGGGCCTCGCCCGAGACGTCGGTCCGCGTGCGCGCGAGCGGGCCCGACGGGGCGCGCCCGTTCCGCGTGCAGGTCCGGCCGATCGCCGGCACGGCCCCGCGCGGGCGGACGCCCGCGGGCGCGCTCGACCTCGACCTCGACGGGCGGCTCGAGGCCGAGCTGCGCCTGTCCGAGAAGGAGCTCGCCGAGCACATGATGCTCGTCGACCTGGCGCGCAACGACGTCGCGCGCGTGAGCGTGCCCGGCACGCGCCACGTCCCGCAGCTCCTCGCGGTCGACCGCTACAGCGCCGTCATGCACCTCGTCTCGACCGTCGAGGGGACGCTGCGCCCCGACCTCGACGCGGTCGACGCCGTCGTCGCGTCCATGACCATGGGCACGCTCACGGGCGCGCCGAAGCTCGAGGCGGCGGCCCTCCTGCGCCGGGTCGAGCCGACGCGGCGCGGGCCGTACGGGGGCGCGATCGGCTACCTCACGTGCGACGGCGAGCTCGACTCGGCGATCGTGATCCGCTCGGCGGTCGTCGTCGGCGAGGGCGCCCAGGGCGTGGCCCACGTGCGCGCCGGGGCCGGCGTCGTGTTCGACAGCGACCCGGCCGCCGAGGCGCGCGAGACGACGCGCAAGGCGGCGGCCGTGCTCCGCGCGCTCGGGGCGACGCCGCCCGGGGAGGGCGCGTGACCGAGTCGGTTGGCCAGCGCACGGCCCCGGGTCGGGTCGACCCGGCGACCGCGGCCCCGGTCGCGGCGCACGTGCTCCTCGTGGACAGCTTCGACTCGTTCACGTTCAACCTCGTCGACGAGCTGCGCCGGCGCGGGGCCGAGGTCGCCGTGTGGCGCAACGACCTGCCCGCCGAGCGGCTGCTCGCGCTCGCGCTCGCGCTCCCGGCCCCGCGGCTCGTGCTCCTCTCGCCCGGGCCCGGCGCCCCGGGCGACGCCGGGTCGATCGTGCCCCTCGTGCGCCTGGCCCTCGGGCGGGTCGCCGTGTTCGGCGTGTGCCTCGGACACCAGGCGATCGTCGAGGCGCTCGGCGGCGAGGTCGGCCCGGCCGGCGCGGTCGTCCACGGCAAGGCCTCGCGCGTCGACCACGACGGGCAGGGCTTCCTGCGCGGGCTGCCGCGACCGCTCACGGTCGGGCGCTACCACTCGCTCGCGGCGCGGCGCGTCCCGCCCGCGCTCGTCGTGCGCGCGCGCGCGGGGGAGGTCGTCATGGCGGTCGAGCACCGGAGCGCGCGCGTGGCCGGCGTGCAGTTCCACCCCGAGTCGATCCTGACGCCGCACGGCGGCGCGCTGATCGACGCCGTGCTCGCCTGGGCCGCGGGCCCGCCCGACCGCGCGGCGGAGGACGAGGACCTGGGGACCGGCGACCAGGCCCACGCCGGCCCGGGCGAGCGCGATGGCGACCGGGCGCCCGGCGCGGGCCACGAGGGCGCCACGCGCGCGGGCGCGCCGCCGGACGCCCGGTCGGTCGACGGACAGGAGCGCGACGCGTGACGGCCGTGGACGGGTCCGACGCCGCGGGCCGGCCGGGCCAGGACGCCGCGGCCGCGTCGTCCGCCTCCGGTGCGGAGGAGGCCGAGCCCCCCGACCCCGCCGAGGCGGCGACGCTCGCCGGGCTGTTCGAGCGCGTGTGCGCGCGCGCGGACCTGACCCGCGACGAGGCCGAGCGCGTGTTCCGCGCGATCGTGCGCGGCGCGCTCGGCCCGGTGCACCTTGCCGCGTGGCTCGCGGCGCTCCGCACGAAGGGCGAGGCCCCGGCCGAGGTCGCGGGCGCCGCCGCGGCGCTCCGGGCGGCCGCGACCCCGTTCCCCCGCCCGGCGGGGCTCGTGGCCGACTCGTGCGGGACGGGCGGCGACGGGCGCCACACCGTGAACGTGTCGACGGCGACGGCGCTCGTGGTCGCGGCCGCGGGCGTGCCCGTGGCCAAGCACGGCAACCGCTCGGTCAGCTCGCGCTGCGGCTCGGCCGACGTGCTCGAGGCGCTCGGCGTCCGGCTCGACGCGCCCCCCGAGGTCGCGCGGGCCTGCCTCGACGAGGCGGGCGCGTGCTTCCTGTTCGCGCCGCGCTACCACCCGGGCCTGCGCCACGTCATGCCGGTCCGGCGCGCGCTCCGCACGCGGACCGTGTTCAACCTCCTGGGCCCGCTCGTGAGCCCCGCGCGCCCGAGCGCGCAGGTCCTCGGCGTCTACGACCCGGCGCTCGTCGTCCCCGTGGCCGAGGCGCTCGCGCTCCTCGGCGTGGCATCGGCCCTCGTCGTGCACGGGTCCGGGCTCGACGAGCTCGCCGTCCACGGCGAGACGACGGCGGCCCGCCTCGCCGGCGGGCGGGTCGAGGCGCTCACGCTCGCCCCGGAGGACGCGGGCGTCGCCCGCCACCCGGCCGACGCGCTCGCGGGCGGCGACCCCGACGTGAACGCGCGCTGGCTCGAGGGCGCGCTCGCGGGCCGCGCGCCCGCGGCGCACCTCGACGCCGTGGCGCTGAACGCGGGCGCGCTCCTCTGGGTCGCGGGCCGCGCGGCGGACCTG